>NZ_JBHZAH010000045.1:0-35975 GCF_042754225.1 Rhodococcus sp. NPDC059234 | reverse complement strand
ACGCCCGGCCCCATTCCGAACCCGGAAGCTAAGCCCTCCAGCGCCGATGGTACTGCACTCGACAGGGTGTGGGAGAGTAGGACACCGCCGAACATACGTTGCGAATGCCTCGCACTGCAGCTCGAAAGAGCTTGCGGTGCGAGGCATTTCGCATTTCCAGGGCAAGAACCGTCGCCGGCCGCCCACCGCCGGCCGACCGGTCACCGGCGACGGCGCCGGCCACCCGGGTGAAGGGAACCGTCACCCGAACGCGGGAACGCTGCAGGCACCCGAGTGGGGCCCACCTGGAGAGCATTCTCGGCTCGCATTGCCGTGCCCATCCGCACCGCGGATACTGTCTGCACCGGCGAGGAGGGGAGCGCACATGACGCTGATGTCGCAATCCGGCCCGGGGGAGCGGCCACCGCCGGCCCGAACGACCACCGCGCGGACCTATCTCATGTGCCCGCCGACCTACTTCGACGTGCGCTACAGCATCAACGAGTGGATGGACCCTGCCGAGCCGGTCGACACCGCGCTCGCGCAGCACCAGTGGCAGTCGCTGGTGGACACCTACCGCAGGCTCGGGCACCGGGTGCACCTCGTCGACGCCGTCCCGGGTCTGCCCGACATGGTCTTCGTGACGGACAGCGGACTGGTTGTCGACGGTGTCGCCCTCGGAGCGAGGTACCGCAGCGAGCATCGAGCGCCGGAGGCCGAGCACGTACTGCACTGGTTCGGCGAGCATGCGCTGAAGCGTCCGACGCGGCCGGAGTTCGTCAACGAGGGCGAGGGCGATCTGCTCGTCGTCGGCGACATCATCTGCGCGGGAACGGGTTTCAGGACCGACGAGCGGGCGCACGCCGAGGTCGAACAGCACTTCGGCCGCCGGGTGGTGACGCTGCGTCTTGTCGATCCGCGGTACTACCACCTCAATACCGCACTCGGCGTCATCGACGACCACACCATTGCCTACCTGCCGTCGGCCTTCGACGAAGGGAGTCGGGCGACGTTGCAGTCGCTGTTCCCGGACGCGATCCTCGCCGACGAGTCGGACACGGAGTGGTTGGGACTGAACCTGGTCAGCGACGGGGCGAACGTCGTGATGGCCGCGCAGGCGCACTCCCTCGCGGCGCAACTGCGCGAGCGTGGGTACCGCCCGATCCCGGTGGACCTTTCGGAGTTCCTCAAATCGGGTGGCGGAATCAAATGCTGCACAATGGAATTGCGCGGCTGGGTGGATCCGGAGGAACCAAGGTGAGTGACCGGCCGCGGGTGCCGGTCACCGAGGCGACGCGGGCGGCGCTGGCGCGCGCCGATGCCCACAGTGCCCACAACTACGCCCCGCTGCCGGTGGTCCTCGAGTCCGCGCGTGGAGTGTGGGCGCGCGGTGTCGACGGCGTGGACTACCTGGACCTGCTCGCCGGCTACTCCGCCCTGAACTTCGGGCACGCACATCCGCGGCTGGTCGCCGTAGCCACGGCGCAGCTGGCGCGGCTGGCGCTCACCAGTCGCGCGTTCCAGCACTCGCTGTTCGGTGAGTTCTGTGAAGCGGTGGCCCGGTTGTGCGGCAAGGATGCCGTGCTGCCGATGAACACCGGCGCCGAGGCGGTGGAGACGGCGCTGAAACTCGCCCGCCGGTGGGGCTACGACGTCAAGGGCGTACCCGCGGACCGCGCCGAGATCGTCACCTTCGCGGGCAACTTCCACGGGCGGACCATCGCCATCGTCGGGTTCTCGACGGATCCCGACGCACACGACGGGTTCGGACCGTATCCGCCGGGATTCCGGACGGCCGCCTACGGTGACGCCGATGCACTGGCGGATGCCATCACCGAGAACACCGTCGCGGTGCTCGTCGAGCCCGTTCAAGGAGAGGCGGGGGTGCTGGTGCCTCCCGACGGGTACCTTGCCGCCGTCCGTCGCCTCTGCAACGACAACGGTGTGCTGATGATGGCCGACGAGATCCAGAGTGGCCTCGGTCGCACCGGCGAGACCTTCGCCTGTGATCACGAGGCCGTCGTCCCCGACGTCTACATACTCGGCAAGGCGTTGGGCGGTGGGCTGGTCCCGGTATCGGCGGTGGTCGCGGACTGGCCCGTGATGGGCGTGATCGGGCCGGGTCAGCACGGCAGTACGTTCGGTGGGAATCCGCTGGCCTGCGCGGTCGCGACCGAGGTGGTCCGGATGCTCGAGACCGGCGAGTACCAGCAGCGCAGTCGTGAACTCGGCGGCTACCTGCACGAACTGCTCACCCAGCTGCCCGCCGGCAGGGTCGCGCAGGTACGCGGACGCGGGCTGTGGGCGGGAGTCGAGTTGGCGCCCGGGCAGCCACCCGCCAGGGTCGTCTGCGAACGACTGCTGGCCCGACGAGTCCTCGCGAAGGACGCGCACGAGGGGACCATTCGGCTCGCACCGCCGCTCGTCGTCGAGCGGGGCGAGCTCACCTGGGCAGTCGAACAGTTGGCGGATTCGCTACTGGACTCCCCGGACCCGCTTTGACCTGGTTCTGACCTGCACGGTAAAGTGCAACGTCGGCGTGCGTTACGGCGTGACACTGCGGTGTCGGTCGTAGAGCGGGTTCCCGGGTCTCCACTGGCCGCCGGGAACCCGGATCGCACCCGACTGGCCAGCAGCTACACGATATGACGAGGAAGTTCTGTGTCTACGTACACCCCGAAGGCCGGAGATGTGACCCGCACGTGGCACGTCATCGACGCCACTGACGTGGTGCTCGGCCGCCTTGCCGTCCAGGCAGCGAACCTGCTGCGCGGCAAGCACAAGCCCACCTTTGCCCCGCACGTTGACGGCGGCGACTTCGTCGTCATCATCAACGCCGAGAAGGTTGCCATCAGCGGCAACAAGCGTGACGGCAAGCTCCTGTACAACCACTCCGGTTACCCGGGCGGCCTCAAGTCCCGCACCGTCGGCGAGGTCCTCGACCGGACCCCCGACCGTCTGGTCGAGAAGGCCGTCACCGGCATGCTCCCCAAGAACAAGCTCGGCCGCGCAATCGCAGGCAAGCTGAAGGTCTACGCAGGCCCGAATCATCCCCACGCCGCGCAGCAGCCGGTTCCGTTCGAGATCAAGCAGGTGGCCCAGTGACCGAGCAGAACGAGATCGTCGAGGAGACCGTCGTGGAGGAGTTCGCTTCGGCGGACCAGCCCGAGATCGTCGAGGAGACCGTGGTGGAGGAGTTCGCAGCTCCCGCCCCGATCTACATCGACCGTCCGATCCAGACCGTCGGTCGTCGCAAGGAGGCCGTCGTCCGCGTTCGGCTGACCCCCGGCACCGGTGAGTTCAAGCTCAACGGCCGCACCATGGAGGACTACTTCCCCAACAAGGTGCACCAGCAGCTCATCAAGGCCCCGCTGGTCACCGTGGAGCGCACCGAGTCGTTCGACATCGTCGCCCTCCTGCACGGTGGTGGACCGTCCGGCCAGGCCGGCGCGCTGCGTCTCGCCATCGCCCGTGCCCTGATCGAGGTCACCCCCGAGGATCGCCCCGCCCTCAAGAGCGCCGGCTTCCTCACCCGTGACGCCCGCGCCGTCGAGCGCAAGAAGTACGGCCTGAAGAAGGCCCGCAAGGCTTCGCAGTACTCGAAGCGCTGATGCAAGGCCGATGCCGACCCGGCGGGTCGGCATCGGCACCTGTTCACCACCAAGAGCAGGCGTCCAGCAGAACCGGACGCCTGCTCTTGGCGTAGGACAAGCGGAACCAGCGGGAATCGTCGGAACGGCAAGGGGTCGGAATTCATGGGTCGAATGTTCGGAACTGATGGCGTGCGTGGCCTGGCCAACGCGGAACTCAGCGCCGAAGTGGCGCTGCGGATCGCCGGCGCGGCCGCGTCCGTGCTCGCACTGTCCGAACGAGGAAACCCCAGGCCCACTGCCGTGGTCGGCCGGGACCCGCGGGCGAGCGGTGAGATGCTCGAAGCTGCGGTGACCGCCGGGCTCTGCGCCGCGGGCGTCGACGTGATCAGTGTCGGAGTGTTGCCGACTCCCGCCGTGGCCTTCCTGACCGGCGCCTACGAGGCCGCGCTCGGCGTGATGATCTCCGCCTCGCACAATCCCATGCCGGACAATGGCATCAAGATCTTCGCCGCGGGCGGGCACAAACTCGACGACAAGTCCGAGGACCGCATCGAGGCCGCGATCGCCGACCACGACCTGATCCCGCGGCCCACCGGCGCCGCGATCGGCCGGGTCACCGTCGCCACCGATGCGGCCGAGCTCTACCTCGCCCAACTGGCCCGTGCCACCACCCATCGCGTCGACGGTCTCACCGTCGTCGTGGACTGCGCGAACGGTGCCGCGTCCGCCATCGGTCCCGCGGCGTACCGCGCGGCGGGCGCGACGGTCGTCGAGATTCACTCCGACCCCGACGGCCGCAACATCAACGACGGCTGCGGCTCCACCCACCTCGAGGACCTGCAGGCGGCGGTGCTCGAGCACGGCGCCGACCTCGGCATCGCGCACGACGGCGACGCCGACCGCTGCCTCGCCGTCGACGCGACCGGCGCCGTGGTGGACGGGGACGCCATCATGTCGATTCTCGCGGTGGCGATGAACGAGGCAGGCGAGCTCGCCGGGAACACCCTGGTCGCGACCGTGATGAGCAACCTCGGACTGCACATCGCGATGCGCGGGGCGGGGATTTCGGTGCGCACCACGGCGGTCGGCGACCGCTACGTCCTCGAGGAACTGCGCAACGGATCGTTCAGTCTCGGCGGCGAACAGTCCGGGCACGTGGTGCTGCCCGGGTTCGGAACGACCGGCGACGGCATCCTGACCGCGCTGCGGCTGATGGGCCGGATGGCGCAGACCTCGCGGCCGCTCGCCGACCTGGCAGCTGTGATGCAGACGCTGCCTCAGGTACTGGTCAACGTCCGGGTCTCCGACAAGGCCGCGGTGGCCGCGGCCCCCGAGGTGCTCGCAGCGGTGGCCGAGGCCGAGCAGATCCTGGGGGAGGCCGGCCGGGTCCTGCTGCGGCCGTCGGGCACCGAACAGCTGGTCCGGGTGATGGTCGAGGCCACCGAGATCGACATCGCCCGCAAGCTCGCCGACGATCTCGCGGACCGCGTCGCCTCGGTCTGACGCCAATGTGGACGGGGCGGGCGTCGGGCAACCCGTGAGGCGGTATTGTGTGCCCGCCGCGTCCCGTCCGGGCGCGATCATCAACGGAACCGCCTTCGATCCGGTGCGTCTGACACCGTGACGGGCGTCTCGTGAAGACAGGAGCCACGATGGGCGAGCAGTTCTGGCTGGACCTGGCGGCGCTGCAGGTCATCGCCGGCAGGCTCGTCGCGTCGGCGGGCGTACTCGAGGTCGAGGCGGACCGGCTCGGAGACCGCGGTCTGGACCGCCTCGCGCTCGGCGTCCGAGCCTGGTCGGAGGCGACCGCGGGCAGTTCTCGACGGCTGGTCGCAACGACGCACGACTAGCGAACCGACACCTGCTCGACGGAGACGAGCGGGCGCGGTGTCGGGGTGTACCCCGAGCCGCGGGCACGCGTCCCGTAGTTCCCAGGAGTGAGGGCACGGCCGGCGAATCAGCCTCGAGCGCGATGCGGAGACGGTGCGGCGTCTCGAATAGTGGAGGACAGCGCAGCGACTTGCTGCACCGTCCGACCAAAGGGGAGAGCCATGACCACCCAGATCGCCAGCCGTCGCCTGACCCGCGCCCGCACCGGCACGATCTTCGGCGGGGTCTGCGCCGGCCTCGCCCAGTACCTCGGCTGGAAGCCGTGGCTGGTGCGAGCGTTGTTCGTCGCGTCCTGTCTGCTACCCGGGCCTCAGTTCCTCGTCTACCTGGCGATGTGGATCCTCGTTCCGAGGAACGAGATCTGAACAGGCCCCGACCCTTCGCGCAGTCGTTCGTCGACGCCTCGACCCTGTGACCCGTTGCACACGCCCTCCACGGTATGACAAACTTCTGATTAGAAATAGCCTTGTCACACGGGTGGGGGTAAGGGAGAGGAGTCCGGATGGCTCAGCAAGCGCCTGCGGAGTCGGTCACCAGCACGTTGCAGCGCGCATCACTGGTCCTGGATACCTTCGAGGGCGGGCGTCGCCTGAACCTCTCGCAGGTCGTACTGAGAACGGGGCTGCCCCGTTCGTCGGTGCACCGGATGCTGGAGCGGCTCGTGTCGCTGAGGTGGGTCATCCGGCAGGGCAACGAGTACGGACTGGGCCTGCGGATGATGGAGCTCGGTTCGGCCGCCGTGCACCAGGACCCGTTGCGACAGGCGGCCCTGCCGAGTCTGCAGTGGCTGCATCGGACGACCGGGTGCATCGTGCACCTGGGCGTGCTCGACAGCACCGACGTGATCTATCTCGAGAAGATCGGCGGCGAACTCGCTACGGCGGTCACCTCTCGCGTGGGTGGCCGGTTGCCGGCCTACTCGTCGGCAGTCGGCAAGGCGCTGTTGGCTTCTCACGATTGCGCGATTCTCAAGTCACCGGAACTCGTGACGGTCCGTCAGACGGGCTTCGCGTACGAACGCGAGGAGGCGCTGCGGGGATACGGGTGCATCGCCGCACCGATCGGCCCGCCCGGTAGCCGTGAGGCAGTGGCCGCAGTCTCGGTCTGCGCGCCGATCACCCGCGTGGTGTCGGAGGACCGGCTCCGCTTCCCGGTGCGGGCCGCTGCCGCCCAGATCTGGCGTGCGATCGAGAGCTCGCGCGGCGGGGTGCCGCGATCGCCGGTGCTGCGTGGCATCACTGTGCCTGCATCGGTGTAGGCCGCTTCCGGCCGAGGTGGGTGTCAGTCCGCCCCGGCCGGATCGGCGCCGCCGACGTCGTGCGTGCGCCAACTGCCGGGAGTGATCGGTTTCGGCATGCCCCACTCGTCGAACTCGTCGACGCGTCCGAATTCCCGTGCCGCAGCATCGATGTCTTCGAGCAGGCCGCGCGCCAGGTCGATCTCGGCCTGGAAGTAGCGCTGCGACCACCGCAGGCTCAGCGCGGTGAAGGCCCACGCCGGGTCACGATCGGACCTGAGGGCCTGTGCGCCGGCCCGGTCCCGGATCTCACCGAGATTCCTGATGTGCTCGGTGAGCAGGGACTTCAGGTGCTCCGGATCGTTCAGGTGTCCCATCCAGAGCCGGAGCACGACACCGTGTTTGAGCACCGGCAGCTCTACGGGTGCGCTGTGTGACCACGCCCGGATCGCATCGACGCCGGCCCGGGTGATCTCGTAGACGCGACGGGCCCGGATGCCCGGTTCGCTGACGATGGTGGAGGCGACGAGGTCCTGTTCCTCGAGCTTCTTGAGCTCCGCGTAGACCTGGCTGAGCGACGGACCCCAGTAGAAGTACTTGACGCTCAGGTCGGCCCACCGCTTGAGATCGTTGCCGGTGAGCTTCTCGCCGAATGTGAACATCCCCAGGACCGCCCATGCGGTCGCCGGGAGTTCGGGGTACGGCGCGCGTTCCGGCGTGGGCTCAACCACGGCTGGAGAATATCATTCGGCGGCCGAGGGTCAGCCGTGCTGACCGTTCGGTACCCGCCCGGCGAGCAGCGTCTCGACGGTGGCCTCGCCGAGCTCGTCGCGCAGCCGGCGGGTGATGTCGGGGGCCCGGCGCATGTGTGCGCCGCCGTCGACAGTGATCGCGGTGCCCGTGACCCAGGACGATTCCGGGCCCGCGAGAAACCGGATGGCGCCCGCGATGTCGGCCGGCACCCCGAGCCGCCCGAGCGGCGTCTGCTCGAGGAACGCCGTCGGCCGGGCGCCCGTGAAGCTGGCCGCGACCTTCGGGTTGGCCGGCGAGTTCACCAGCCCGGGACGGATGCAGTTGATCCGGATGCCGAGGTGGCCGAACTCGTCTGCGGCCGTGCGGACCAGCGCCTCGAGTCCGGCCTTGCCCGCGCAGTAGCCGCTCATGTACGGGAAGGTCTGGGCCGCGATGACCGAGGAGGTGAACACCATCGAGCCGCCGCCCGCCTTCGCCATGGCCGGCACGCACGCCTTGATGGCGACGAATGCGCTGGTGATGTTGACCTGCAGTTCGGCGGTGAAGTCGTGGGCGTTGTTCATCAGCAGAGGCATGGTGCTGCCCCGGCCGACGGTGCTGACGCAGATGTCCAGCCCGGCGTCCCCGCCCGCCCTCGCGACGGCGGCGGCGACGTCCTCCTCGACGAGCGAGTCGCCGGCGACGTGGTCGACCCGCGCGCCGTCGGGGGCCTGCGACGCGAGCTCCGCCGCGAAGGCGGAGATCCTCGACTCGTCGCGGCTCATGATCGTCACGGAGGCGCCCGCGGACACCAGCGCGCGAGCCCCCGCGCCGCCGATACCGCCGGCGCCACCGATGATCAGCGCTGTCTTCCCGTTCAGGTCGAGCGTCATGGGTGCACCTCTCCAGGGGTGGGATCCTTGCCGGGAGCGCCGACGCTAATGCCGCAGCATGGGGGTGCGGCCGCCGATGTCCGCTCGGCGGGAACATCCGTCGGCTGATCCCTGCGGTGAGAGTGGCCGTGTGGCAGTAGATTTGGGAGTCCTCGGTCGGCTGCCGACGGAAGTGGTGGGTTTGTCCGCTCCGTGGGAAGACCCCGCTCGACGGCGCCGCATGTCGGCCTACCGTCCCCGGCGACAGTATTCGGGCAAACGACGGAGGTAGGTCTTCATGTCTCGCTGCGCATCCAGGATCGCGACGCTGCTGGTCACGGGTTCGGTCCTGCTCACGGGTTCGGCGGGCTTCGCCGCGGCCGAGCCCGTTCTTCCCCCGGCACTGGCCGGGCTGCTCGAGTCCGGCTCGGCGGGGCTCGGCAGCTCCGCTCCGGTCGCAGATGCCCCGCGGTTGGCGAGCGTCGACAACTTCCGCGACGTCGCCGGCACCGGCACCGGTTACGTCGCGGCGCTCGGTCGCCATGTCACCAAGGGGGTGTTCTATCGATCCAACGCGATCGCGCCGAACGACGCGGACCGTGCGACCCTCGCCGGCCTCGGGCTGACCGTGGCGTACGACCTGCGCAGCCCAGGGGAGATCGCCAAGAAGCAGGACCGGCTACCCGACGGGACGGCGTACCTGAACATCCCGATCCTCTCCGGCAACGTCAACGAGGCCGAGATCATCGCGAGCATCCACACGCCCGAGGACGCCCGCGAGCGGATGCGCGAGGCGAACCGCTCGTTCGTCACCGGTGAGGTGGAGCGGGCCGGATTCGGGAAGCTGCTCACCGAGTTGGCGAACACCGATGGGCCGCAGGTGTTCCACTGCACCGCAGGCAAGGACCGCACCGGCTGGGCGTCCTATCTGTTGCTGAGCCTCGCCGGGGTGGCGCCGGCGGCGATCATGGACGACTACCTGCTCACCAACGAGTACGCGAAGGACTCGATCGCGGCCACGATCGCGCACATCGAGCAGGGGCAGGGATCCGAGATGGCCGCGAAGATCGCCCCGCTGATCGGGGTCGAGTCGAGCTACCTGCAGGCGGGCATCGACCAGCTGACCGCCTCCTACGGCACGGTCGAGAACTACCTGACGACCGGGCTCGGGTTGAGCGCGCAGATCGTCGCCGCGCTGCAGGGCAAGCTGGTCCGGTAGCGGGAGCGATTCCGCTGGGCGGGCACGTCCCGTTGACGCGACCTCCCGGGTAAGACATTCTGTCTTACCCAGGAGGTCGACGCGGAAGGTGTGACGATGGTGAACGGGTCCGAGTCGGCGGAGCCGTCCGACGTGCAGCGCAAGATCCTGGTGGCCGCCGAACGGCTGTTCGCGCAGCGCGGTGTCGCGAACGTGTCACTGCGCGAAATCGGTGCGGCGGCCGGTCAGCGGAACAACTCGGCGGTGCAGTACCACTTCTCGACCAAGCAGGGGCTCATCGTCGCGCTGTACGACTTCCGGTTGGTCGAGCTGAATCGGCACCGGCTCGAGATGCTCGCGGCGCGGGGTGAGCACTCACTGGCGGACCTGGTCGACGCGTACGTCAGGCCGCTCGGGTCCGCGGTCGTCGAGGCCGCGGGCGCCAACGCCTACGCGCGGTTCATCCACCGGTACCTCGGCGAGGGTGCGGGCGACTTCGAGCCGTTCACGCCGCGCCACAACAGCGGGGTCAAGGCGATCGCGGCAGAACTCGCGAACCGGCTGGACCATCTGCCGGAACCGGCGCGGGCCGAACGCATCCGCCAGTTCGGGCAGGTGGTCACGGCGGTGCTGGCGGACATCGAGCGTCGCCTCGAGTACCGGCAGATCGCGCGCGGCGGAGCAGTCGCGGCCGTCGACGGTCTGGTGAGCGGAATGCTCGCCTTCCTCTCCGCTCCCTGACCCCGGCCGTATCGGCTCGGCGGTCGCGCTGCCCACAGATTAAGACAGAGTGACTTAAATCGGTACCACACACGAAGGAGAAGAGATGACATTCACGATGCGGAGGGCGAGGCTCGTGGTGGCCGCGGGCCTATTCGTGCTGGCACTGCTGGCCGGGTGCGGGTCGTCCGGGAGTTCGGCCGAATCGCAAGCGGGACCGATCGATTCGAGCCTGTCCGGTGACGAGGTGGCGTCGCTGACCGAGGAGGCCTTCTACTGGGGCCTGAACATCGCCGGCTACTACGAGCTGCGGCACGTATTCACGCAGATGGACGGGACACCGGCCTACCGGGGCGTGAACCGCATGATGCCGCAGCTGACCTTGTTCGACGCCAAGACCCGCTACGCCACCACGGTCAACGCCTCGACGTTGTACAACGGCGGCGCCTTCGACACCTCGAGTGAGCCGATCGTGGTGCAGACCGGCGCGGTCACCGATGGGCGGTACTGGAGCGTGCAGGCCCAGGACCAGAACGTGAACACCTTTTTCAAGGTCGGATCGCAGTTCACCGGCAACGCGCCACAGCGTTACCTGATCGTGGGACCGAACTGGCACGGCGACCTCCCGGCGGGATTCGCGGGCACCGAGATCGTCCGCGCGACATCCGACTCGTTCACGCTCGCCACCCGCGTCGGCGTCACCACCCGCGACGAGGCCGACCTGGCCGCGGCCCGGGCCACGGTGGCAGGGGTGCTGGCGGCCCCGCTGAGCCTGTGGTCCGCGAACGGTGGGCAGGTGCCGCCGCTGGACCGGCAGCCGAAGGTCAAGGGCGAGTACCGCACCTTCCCCCGCATGGACCAGATCTCCGACATCGGCAAGTCGATGACCGCGATCGACTACCTGCAACTGCTCAGCCTGTCGATCAACGACCCGTCGGTCACCCGACGCACCGACTCGGTGAAGGAGACCCAGACGCTCGAGCGGCTCTCCCGCCTCGGGCTGCGTGAGGGCACGATCTTCGACCCCGAGCAGGTCAGCGACGAGCAGAAGGCGCGGATCGACGAGGGCTTCGCCCGCGCCCGCAGGACGGCCAAGGAGGCGTTCGAGAAGTCCCAGATCGACATGAACGGGTGGCGGCTGCAGTCGAGCCTGTTCTTCGACGACGTCGACTACGTCGCCAAGGCCGGCGCCGACGACGTCGCGTGGGGAACTCCCGTGCCGTACCAGTCCCACACCATCGCCTACGTTTTCGACGACAGTGAGGGTCGGACGCTGGACGGCGGCAACCGATACACCATGACCTTCGACATGAACAAGCTGCCGCCGACCACCGAGTTCTGGGAGCTCCCCGTCTACGACTCGGCCGGGTATTTCATCGACAACCCGATCAACCGGTACAGCGTGACCAGTGAACTGCTCAAGGCCGGTCAGTACTCCGTGGTGGGCGGCAAGCTCACCTTCTACCTGCAGCCCGAGCCGCCCGCCGACCCCGAGCAGGCCCGGAACTGGTTGCCCATTGCCGGCGGAGACCGGTTCCAGCTCGCCGCGCGGTTCTACGGACCGACCTCCGGGCTGATCGACGGTTCCTACCCGATGCCGGGAATCGTCCGCGCCCCATAAGCGTTCGGCGTACGCGGAAAGGCCCCGCCACCGGATACCGGTGGCGGGGCCTTCTCGTGTACGCCCGTCAGTCCGCTGTGTTGGCCGGAGACACGGTGGGCGTGCCGAGCACGCTGCGAACCATCTCCCAGATCTCCGTGCGCGCGGGAGCGGTCATCGACAGGCTGGGGACCGTCAGGAATCCGTGGAACAACCCGTCGTAGCGGTGGTGCCTCACCGTGACACCGTCCGCCTCCAAACGCACTGCGTACGCGTCACCCGCCGAGCAGGGCGGATCCAGCTGGGCCGTGATCACAACTGCCGGAGGCAGGCCCGCAAGGGTGTGTGCGCGGGTCGGTACCAGCCGTACGTCGTCGGTTCCGTTCGGCGCGTACTGCTGCCAGTACCACTTCATCGCCTTGGTCGTGTTGTAGTACCCGGTCCCGAAGCGGCGGTACGACTCGGTCTCGAAATCGTCGTCGATCACCGGATAGAGCAGAACCTGCGCCGCGATCGGCGGGCCGCCGAGGTCACGGGCCGAGATGGCCACGGTCGCGGCAAGATTGCCGCCCGCGCTGTCACCGGCGACGACGATTCTCGTGGGGTCGCCGCCGTAGTCCGCCGCATTCTTCGACGCCCATTCCAGGCCGCAGTACACGTCCTCGTGGGCGGCGGGTCCGGGATGCTCGGGTGCCAGGCGGTAGTCGACCGCGACGACGACAGCCCCGATGCCGTCGGCCATCGAGCGGCAGAACTCGTCGTGGCTGTCGAGATCGCAGAACACGAAGCCGCCACCGTGGGCGAACACGACGACGGGCAGCGCGGGATCGCTGTGGTGCGGCCGGAAGATCCGCAGGGCCAGGTCGCCGCCGGGCCCGTCCACAGTGAGGTCGTGCACCTCCCGCATGTCCGGCAGGCGCTGTAGCGGGGCGCGCCTGCTGCGTATCGCATCGCGCACCTCGGTGGGCGGCATCATCGTGACATCGGGAAAGCCGGATTCGAGCGCACCGATGAGGGTTGCCACCTCTGGATGCAGGGTCGGTCGAGTTTCGTCGTTCGGGACAGCGCTGACAGTCACGGTCGAGGCCCTTCTGGAGTGTGGTGTCGAATCTCAGCCGGCGGCGCGCACGACGTCGACGAGATCCTGGATCGCACGAGCGCAGTCGTTGCGCGTGTAGTTCAGCACCCGCATGTCGTCCGAATCCGGTTCGTACGCCAGCACGTTGCCGCGACCCTGGATGATGTAGCCGTCCGGAAGCAGCGGGTGCTCCTCGTCGCGTTCCTCGACCACCCGGGATCCGCCTGCGGCGTCGACGATCATCTGGAAGAACTCGCGGTAGCGGAGGTTCTGGTCACCGACCAGGTACGCGGTGCCCGTCTCGGCGCCGCGCAGCGCACCCCAGATCGCCTCGGCGAGGGATCGAGCGGACATGTAGTTGGTGCCACCGGTGGGGGCGAAGTCCGGGATGCCCGGCTCGTTGCCCGAGGCCCACGAGATCATTCGGCGATAGCGCAGCGCCGATGCCCCCGGGACGGCCCCGATGATCGACGGCGGGTTGAGCGTCGCGACGGTGAACGAGTCGTCCGCGAGGGCGCGCGCCCCCTCGTCGGCGGCCCGACGGGCCGTGATGTACGGGTTGCCGGCCGCCAGATCCGGGCGGAGATGGTGGTAGTAGCTGCCCACCTGCACGAACCGCGGCACCCCGGCCTGCTTCGCCAGCGCCGCGAAACGCGGGACACCGCCGGTCTGCGTCTTCTCCCAGAACTCCGCCTCGTCGGCGTCGCTGCTCTTGTGCCGCACGTCCTGGCCGGCCGCGAACACGATGCCGTCGAACCCGGACAGCTCGTCCGGGGTGAACGACGGAATCGTGTAGTCGCCGAACAGGACCGGGAAATCGGCGACCGGCGAGCCCTCCGCGATCGGGCTGCGCGCCGCCAGGGTGACGTCGTTGCCCTCCTCGCGCAGGTGCAGGGCGGCGTGCGCGCCGATCATTCCGGTGCCGCCGATGACGAGAATCTTCACAGTGATTGCCTTTCAGGGGTTTCAGGGGTTTCGGGGGCGGTTGGTCCAGCCGCCGGAGGCGCGGGGCACCCAGCCGCCGGAGCAGTGGGTGCCGCCGTCCACGTGGATGGTGCCGCCGGTGACGAAGCGGGACAGGTCGGAGGCCAGGAACAGGGCGGCGCCGGCGACGTCCTCGGGCCGGCCGGGTCCGCCGAGGGGCGACCAGGTCGGCCACAGCGGCAGATCCTGCTCGGGCACGATGTCGGCGTAGGGAACCTGGGGCGTTTCGATGAGGTCCGGGGCGATGGCGTTGACCCGGATCCCCGACGGCCCGACCTCCGCGGCGAGCGAGCGGGTGAACTGCATCAACGCGGCCTTGTACGCCGAGTAGGCGGTGTGGCCGGGGATGGCGCGGTGCGCCTCGACGGTGGTGAGGTTGATGATCGAGCCGCCGCGGCCGCGCTCGGTGAGGCCGGGCAGCGCCGCGTGGGTCAGCCGCAGCGCGTGGCCGAGATTGACCTCGTGCAGCTCGCCCCACAGCGCGGGGTCGTTCTCGGCGAAAGCCCGCGGCGGACGTAGGTAGTGGCCGACGTTGTTGACCAGGACGTCGGGCCGGTGTTCGAGCAGAACCGCCGGGACCGGGTCGGTACGCACGTCGCACTCGACGGTCCGGATCGTGCCGCCGGCCGCCGGGTCGAACTCGGGTGCGGCGGCCGGCTCGACGTCCGCGACCAGCACGTCGGCGCCGTGGGCGGCGAACGCGCTCGCGATGGCGGCCCCGATTCCGGCGGCGCCGCCGGTGACGAGGGCCCGCCGGCCCGTGAGCAGGGCGCCGGGAGACAGAGCTGAGTTGTGCAGCATGACGCCGATTCCACCGGGTATGGGCATGGGTGTGGGTCCGCAATCCCGGCGAGTGGGAAAAGTCCCCGCCCCGGGGTGTGGAACCGGTACCGGGTCCGCTGCGTCTGAATCCGTGAACCGGGAGGAGCGTCATGAGCGGACAGGTCGGGCTGGACGGGCCCGCGGTACAGGCCGTCGCCCAGCGGCTCGTCGAGTCCGCGTACGCGCTGGATTCGGCCGCCGAGGCGCTGCGCGGTCGGGGACTGGATCGGCTCGCGGACAGCGTCCGGGCGTGGTCGCTGGCGACGCTCGCGGACGCGGAGCGTCTGCGGGCCGCGGTGGCGTCGTACCGCAGCGGCGACGGCGAGTTCGCGGGGATGCTGGACGGAACGAACCGGTGACAGGCATGCCCGAGCTGTGTCACCTCGCGGAGTTCACGGCGCGTGCGGCCGCCGTCGCGCCGATCGGGGCGAACACCGCCCGGCCCGAGGGTGACGGATGGCGGGTGGCGGCCGCGCTGGAGGCCGGCGCGGACGTCGTGGCGGCGGCGGCGTCCATCATGCATGCGCAGGTCCGGGTGCAGGAGCGGCTGGCCGCGGAGCTCACCGCGGCCTGGGACGGGGATGCCGCCGAACGGGCGGCCGCCGTCCTGCGCGGCCGACTGGAGCGGGCAGCGGCGGACAGCGTGGCGATGGACGAGGTGCACGCCGCGATGGCCGAGGCGGCCGGGGTGATCCGTGCGGCGGTCGCCGACCGTGACGAGGCCGCCGCCGCGATCGATGCCGAGCGCGTCGGCGGGTGTACCCCGGCCGAGGTGGACTCGATGCCGTCGGCGACGCGCGGCGCCGGGGCTCAGGCGCCGGATCCGATGCAGGCGTTCGCCCCGCTCGTCGGCATCGCCGCCGAGGAGTGCGCGCAGTGGCTTGGGGAGGTGCTCGTTCCGTACGTGCGGGCGCAGACGCAGAACCTGCTGGACCTGATCGAGGCGACCGCGCACACGGTGGAGGCGGCTCGCGCGGCGGTCGACGACGCGATCGGCCGCGTGGATCCCGAGCCGCACTCGCAGGCGCCGGATCTGACCGGGCCACCGTCTCGGGCCGAATGTTCATGCGCGACAGACGATCACCGAGGTGGTATGGGTGCAGTGGCCCCGGCGCCCGAGCCCGCGGAGTCGTCACCGTCGGCGCCCGAGGACCCGCCCGAGGACCCCGCACCGCTCCCGCCCACCGCCGACCGTACCCAGCAGCTGGCGTTCGTCGGTGAGCTCGCGACGGGCGTGCGCCCGCCGGACTCGGGCGCGGAACTGGCCGAGGCGGGTCCGCTGTGAGCGCGGTCTTCGACGAACTGCGCGCCGCGCATGCCGTCGCGCTCGCCCGCATCCGGGACCGGATCGAGAGTGCCCATCGGGAGGCGGACGCGCGTTCGCGCGAGTTGCGCTCGGCGGCACCGTCGGCGGCGGGAAGCAGGCGCGCGGCCCACCCGGATCGGGAACCTGCGGCGTACGGCGACCCCGCCGACTATCCGGTGGCGAGCTGGTTGGAGTGAGCGTCCGGGTCGATCACGTGCGAACCGGGCAGCTCGGCGCCGGGCAGCGCGAACTGCTCGTACTTCGTCTCGCCCGACAGGTGATAGAGCAGGTAGCCGGTCAGCAGGGCGCGAGTGGTGCGCTGGGTCTTCCGCTCGGACCTGCCGAGGCCAAGGGCGCCGAACAGTCGCCGCCCCTCCGCGAGCCCACCGCCGGACGCGCCGGGCAGACTGCGCAGGATCGCCTGGCCGCCCCACGCTTTCGCCAGTGACTGCGCGTTGCAGTTCATCGAGTCGATGTCGTCCGCGCCGGCGACGACGAGGCCCGGGCCGAGGATCTTCGACGCGAACTTCTCGGCGGGCGGCGATGTCGGGGCGGGGAAGAGCGCGGCGACCGCGGTCGGGGCGCCGTGCCCGGCCGCGGCGATGACGGCGGCACCCGCGCCCATCGCGTGCCCCGCGAAGGCGATCCGTTCGCGGTCGACGCTGATCTTGCCGGGGCCGAGCCGCACGCCCGTGCAGATCTCGGCCGCGCTGCGCAGGTCGGCCGCGAGACCGAGATGCGATGCGACGGGCGAGCGCTGGGTGTCCGGCGCCGCGACAACCAGACCCCAGGACGCGAGATGGACGAGGGTGTCCCGGTACCGGTCCACGCCGGTGAGCCAGCCGTGGCCGAACACTACGGCGGGCATCGAGAAGCCTTCGGCGGGGGTGTACACGACACCGGGCAGGCCGGCCAACGCGAGGTCGCCGCGCAGCACCTGGTGGGGGCCGCGCTTAGATAGTTGGGAGGCCAGGGTCTTCGAAGTCGGCGCCACGGAGATGACCGTAGCCGATCGGCGGGACCGGGCAGGGCAGCGAGCTAGGAGAACTCACGCAGTGTTTGGCATTCCGGTACCGGTTCCGCGCGACCTTCCCCGAGCAGTGGCGAACGTGCGAGCGCGAATCGAGTCGAACGGGCTGGCAGATCTGCGCCCGACCGAGTCCGAGATCGTCGACACCAACGCCGACCGCACCGTCCGCCGGTTTCGTTCCACCGAGCGGGCGGCCACCGGTGCCCCGGTGTTGCTGGTCACCCCGTTGGCCGCGACCTCGGTCGCCTTCGACCTGCGTCGCGGGTGCAGCGTCGTCGAGTACCTGAAGGAGACCGGCCGCGACGTGTACGTCGTCGACTACGGCCCGGTGAACTTCGCGGACCGCGCGCGCGGATTCGAGCACTGGGTCGACGACGTCGTCCCGGACGCCGTCCGGGTCGTCAGCGAGGACGCGGACGGACAGCAGGTGCACCTGGCCGGGTGGTCCCTCGGCGGGATCTTCGCGGTCTACGCCGCAGCCGCACACCCCGAGCTGCCGCTGCGCTCGGTGACGCCGATCGCGAGCCCGTTCGACCTGCGCCAGGTGCCGTTGTTCGCCACTCTCCGACCGCTGGACCGCCTGTTCGGCCCGTACACCGTCGCCCCGTTCTACAAGTTGTTCGGCACCGTTCCGGCGCCGCTGACCAGCCTCGGGTTCAAGGCCGCCAGCGTCGACAAGTACCTGACCCGGCCGTGGACGGTGCTCGCGAACCTCGACGATCGGGACCACCTCGAGCAGATCGAGGCCGTGGACCGGTTCATGAGCAGCATGTACGCCTACCCGGGCCGGACCTTCGGGCAGCTCTACCACGTGATCATGCGCTCCAACGAGTTCGCGACGGGCCACATGCAGATCGGCGGCAGGCGGGTGGACCTCGACGCCATCGACGTGCCGGTCCTGGTCGTCGCGGGCAACGGTGACGGGCTCGCCCCGAAGCGCGCTGTGCTCCATCTCACAGACCTGCTGACCGGGTCGCCGGACGTTCGCTACGGGGTTTTCCCCGGCGGCCATCTCGGCGTGCTCACCGGTCGCGCGGCCCGAGACACCCTGTGGCCCGCGTTTGCCGAATTCCTGTCCGACGTCGACCCGGACTAGCGCGGGTCGGCCGGAGCCCCTCGTGGTCGGCAGGCGGCGACGTTCCCAGTACCCTTTCTAAGCATGTGCGGAATCGTGGGATACGTCGGCCACCGCGGGGCGTTGGACGTCGGCGTCGAGGCATTGCGCCGGATGGAGTATCGCGGTTACGACTCCGCCGGCATCGCCGTTCTCGACGGTAACGGCGGACTGTCCGTCGAGCGCAAGGCGGGCAAGCTGGCGAATCTCGAGGCCGAGCTCGCCGAGGTCGGCGCCGATCGGTTCGTGGGCAACACCGGTATCGGACACACCCGCTGGGCCACTCACGGTCGCCCCACCGACCGCAACGCGCACCCGCACGTCGACGCGACCGGCAAGGTCGCGGTGGTGCACAACGGCATCATCGAGAACTTCGCCCCGCTGCGCGCCGAACTCGAGGCGGCGGGCGTCGAGCTCCTCAGTGACACCGACTCCGAGGTGGCCGTCCACCTCGTGTCCCGCGCCTACGTGGCAGGGGAGACCGCCGGTGACTTCGTCGCCAGCGCGCAGGCCGTGGTGCGCAGGCTCGAGGGCGCGTTCACTCTCGTGTTCGCGCACGCCGACCACCCCGACACCCTCGTCGCCGCACGCCGCTCCACCCCGCTGGTCGTCGGCGTCGGCGAAGGCGAGATGTTCCTCGGCTCGGACGTCGCGGCGTTCATCGAGCACACCCGCGACGCCATCGAACTGGGGCAGGACCAGGTCGTGGTCATCACGGCCGGCGGCTACTCGATCACGGATTTCGCGGGCAACGAGGCACAGGGCCGTCCGTTCCGCATCGACTGGGACCTCAAGGCCGCCGAGAAGGGCGGTCACGACTACTTCATGCTCAAGGAGATCGAGGAGCAGCCCGGCGCCGTCGCGGACACGCTGCTCGGTCACTTCGCGGACGGCAAGATCGTCCTCGACGAGCAGCGTCTGTCCGATCAGGAGCTTCGCGACGTCGACAAGGTGTTCGTCGTCGCCTGTGGCAGCGCCTACCACTCCGGGCTGCTGGCCAAGTACGCGATCGAGCACTGGACCCGGCTGCCCGTCGAGGTGGAGCTGGCCAGCGAGTTCCGCTACCGCGACCCGGTGCTGGACCGTTCAACCCTGGTGGTGGCGATCTCGCAGTCCGGCGAGACGGCGGACACGCTCGAGGCCGTCAAGCACGCCAAGGACCAGAAGGCCAGGGTGCTGGCCATCTGCAACACCAACGGCGCCCAGATCCCCCGTGAGGCGGACGCCGTCCTCTACACCCGGGCGGGGCCGGAGATCGCGGTCGCCTCGACCAAGGCATTCCTGGCTCAGGTGACGGCGAACTACCTGGTGGGCCTCGCGCTGGCGCAGGCCCGCGGCACCAAGTACCCGGACGAGGTGGGCCGTGAGTACGCGGACCTCGAGGCGATGCCGGATCTGGTTGCGCGGGTGCTCGAGAACGTCGAGCCGGTACGGGCGCTGGCGCGCGAGTTCGCGAACTCGTCGACGGTGCTGTTCCTCGGCAGGCACGTCGGGTACCCGGTGGCACTCGAGGGCGCGCTCAAGCTCAAGGAACTCGCGTACATGCATGCCGAGGGCTTCGCCGCAGGCGAGCTCAAGCACGGTCCGATCGCGCTGATCGAGGAGGGCCTGCCGGTCATCGTGGTGATGCCGTCGCCGAAGGGCCGGGCGGTGCTGCACTCGAAGCTGGTCTCGAACATCCAGGAGATCAAGGCTCGCGGCGCCCGGACCATCGTGATCGCCGAGGAGGGCGACGAGACGGTGCGGCCGCACGCCGATCACCTGATCGAGATTCCGGCTGCCCCGACTCTGCTGCAGCCGTTGCTGTCCACGGTGCCGCTGCAGGTGTTCGCGGCCGAGGTGGCGAAGGCTCGCGGCTACGACGTCGACAAGCCGCGCAACCTGGCGAAGTCCGTCACCGTCGAATGACGCCGCGCGGTCGGCGACCCGACGGGTTGCCGACCGCGACGCAGAACCGTCAGCTCACGTGACGATGACCATGCCGGCCATGCTCGAGTGGATGCCGCAGTAGTAGGAGTTCGTACCCTTCTCGACGAAGGTGTAGCTGTAGGTGCCCGAGGACAGCACCCCGCTGTCGAAGGTCTCCTGCGCGCTCGGCTGCGAGATCACCTCGTGCTCGAGCCCCTGGTCGTTGAACGCCCAGGTGACGGTGTCGCCGATGTGGACGCGGACCGTCGACGGGTGGAACATCATGTTCGAGATCGTCACTGTCCAGGTCTTGTTGGCGGCCAGCGCGATGTTCGGCGACTGGTAGGTCTCCGCCTGTCCGACGAGCACTGATGCGACCAGCAGCCCCGAGGCCACCGTCACTCCGAATGCCCGCATCGACCGTGCACGCATGCCTTCAGGCTAGTCCGGCGCCGGCGTTCGGGGAACCCCTCTGCAGACCGCACGGTCGGGCCCGGCGAGTTACGGTCGATCGATGCGTCACTACTTCACCGCGGACCAGGTGCGCGGGTACGAGGCACCTCTGCTCGCCGCGCTGCCCGGCGGCACCCTGATGCGCCGGGCCGCGTACGGACTGGCCCGGGTGGCGGCCGACGAGTTGCGTACGCGCACAGGAGGTGTGGCGGGCCGCAGCGTCGCGCTGCTGGTGGGCTCCGGGGACAACGGGGGTGACGCTCTGTGGGCCGGCGCGATGCTGCGCGCCCGCGGCGTCGCGGTCCGCGCGGTACTGCTCGCACCGGACCGCGCACATCCGGCCGGCCTCGTGGCGTTCCGGGCGGCGGGGGGACGCGTCGGAACCGACCTCGGGGAACCCGATCTCGTACTCGACGGCATCGTCGGAATCTCGGGTCGGGGACCGCTGCGCCCAGCCGCCGCGGCGCTGGTCGAGTCGATCAGCGCGCCGATCGTGGCCGTCGACCTGCCGAGCGGGGTCGACCCCGACACCGGCACCGTCTCCGGTCCGGCGGTGACCGCACAGGTCACCGTCGCCTTCGGCGCCCTCAAGCCGGTGCACGTGCTCGCCGCGCCGCACTGCGGACGCGTCGAACTCGTCGAGATCGGTCTCGGCGCGGGCGCGGCCGAGATTCGGGCGCTCACGGCGCCCGAGGTCGGTGCGGCCTGGCCGGTCCCGACCGCGAGCGACGACAAGTACACCCAGGGGGTGGTCGGGGTGGTCGCGGGCAGCGCGCACTACCCCGGCGCGGGCGTGCTGTGCGCGGGCGGTGCGGTGGCCGCCACGTCGGGGATGGTGCGGTACGCGGGAACTGCTGCGCCACAGGTGCTCTCGTGGTGGCCGGAGGTGGTCGCCGTCGACGGGTTCGCGGCTGCCGGCCGAGTGCAGGCCTGGGTGGTGGGGCCGGGCATCGGCACCGGGGCGGACGCCGCTGCGGTGCTGCGGTCCGTGCTCGGGACCGACCTGCCGGTGCTCGTCGACGCCGACGGCCTGACACTGCTCGCCGCGGACCCGTCGCTGGTGACGGACCGACGGGCACCGACTCTGCTGACCCCGCACGCGGGCGAATTCGAGCGACTGACCGGGCGCGATCCCGCCGAGGACCGGGTCGGCCAGGCCCGGCGCCTCGCGGCCGAGTGGGGCGTGAGCGTCCTGCTCAAGGGCAGGTGCACGGTGGTCGCCGACCCGGACGGCCAGGTCCTGGTCAACGAGGCGGGCGGTTCCGCGGCAGCCACCGCGGGCGCGGGCGATGTGCTGGCGGGCATGATCGGCGCGCTGACGGCGACCGGGCTCACGCCGTCCACGGCGGCGGCAATGGGGGCCCGCGCACACGCGCTGGCAGCCGCGCTGGCGGCGGGCGGTGGTTCGGACACGGCCGCTCCGATCTCTGCCGGACCGCTGTTGGGCCAGGTCAGGGAGGCCGTTCGGATCCTGAGGGCGCAACCGGTGCTCAAACCGTGACGCGCGAAGTGACGGATGTCATTTGGCTAGGCAACTGAAAATGGCAGGATCGACGACACCATGACTACCGCTCCGCAGCTCGACCATGCGGCATCCGCTCTCCGGGCGGGTGCCGACTTGTCCGTATCGCCAGGATCGGGCGGAAACACGCGCCCCACCGGCGACCCGGCACCCCGGACCGCACCACAGGCGGAGGCGCTCGTCGACCTCGATGCCGTCGCGCACAATGTGCGACTCCTGCGTGAACACGCGGGCGATGCGGCGGTGATGGCCGTGGTCAAGGCCGACGCCTACAACCACGGCGCCGTCGAGGTGGCTCGCGCCGCACTGGCCGCGGGCGCCGCCGAACTGGGCGTCACCACGATCGACGAGGCACTCGAACTGCGCGCCGCGGGCATCGACGCACCCGTGCTGTCCTGGTTGCACACTCCGGACGCAGACTTCGCCCGAGCGATCGCCGCGGGCGTCGAACTCGCGGTCTCCTCGCCGCGCCACCTGGGTTCGGTGGTCTCCGCGGCCCGCGAACTCGGCGCCGCCGCAGTGGTCACCATGAAGGTGGACACCGGGCTCAACCGCAACGGCGTCTCTCCGACCGAGCTGGCCGCGCTGCTCGACGGTCTCGCCCGAGCGGAGGCCGAGGGGGCGATCCGGTTCCGCGGCATCTTCTCCCACCTCGCGCACGCGGACCAGCCGCACCATCCCGTCATCGACCTCCAGGTCGAGGCGTTGCGACATGCGGTGGCCGAGGCGGCGCGCCGGGGCTTGCGCGCCGAGCGTGTACACCTGTCGAACTCGGCGGCCACCCTGACCCGCCCCGACCTGCGCTTCGACATGGTGCGGCCGGGTATCGCGCTGTACGGGCTGTCCCCGGTGCCCGAACTCGGCCAGTTCGGTCTGCGGCCGGCGATGGTGCTTCGCGCGCGCGTGGCGTTGGTCAAGAAGGTGGCTGCGGGCGGCGGAGTGTCGTACGGCCACACCTGGATCGCCCCACGGGACACCACCGTCGCATTGCTGCCGGTCGGCTACGCCGACGGCATCCCGCGCGCGATCGGCGGCCGATTCGAGGTGCAGATCGGATCCCGGCGGTACCCGCAGATCGGCCGGGTGTGCATGGATCAGGTGGTCGTCGATCTCGGTGCCGATCCGGGCCCGGTCACCGAGGGCGATGTCGCGACCCTCTTCGGCGCCGGTGACTCCGGCGAACCGGTGGCGCAGGACTGGGCCGACGCCCTCGACACCATCCACTACGAGGTGGTGACCGGGGTGCGAGGACGCGTCGTGCGCACGTACACCGGCGGTGGGCGGGTCGCGCGGTGAAACCGTTCGGAAAGGCCGGGCTCATCGGTGGCGCCGGCGTCGCCACCGTGGTCGGGGCGCTGGCCGGTGTCAGCGTCGCGCATCGTCCCGCGCCGACGCGTCGCGGCCGTCGGGACCGGCACGCCCGCGAGGACTTCGGGTTGATGGACGCGGACCGGGGCAGCCTGGTCACCGCCGACGACGGCGTCCCGCTGGCCGTGCGCGAGGTGGGACCCGCCGACGCGCCGCTGACGGTCGTGTTCGTGCACGGCTACTGCCTGCGGATGGACTCCTGGCACTTCCAGCGCCGCCAGCTCGAGCGGCGCTGGGGCAGCGAGGTGCGGATGGTCTTCTACGACCAGCGCGGCCACGGCAGGTCCGGCACCCCGAGCCCCGAGAGCTGCACCATCGGCCAGCTCGGGCGGGATCTCGACGCAGTGGTGCGAGCGGTCGCACCGGACGGACCGGTGGTGCTGGTCGGACATTCGATGGGTGGCATGAGCATCCTGGCGATGGCCCGCCAGATGCCGGAGCAGTTCGGCACCCGGGTGGTCGGGGTCGGCCTGGTCGCCACCGCGGCCGAGGGGCTGAACAAGGCGGGGCTGAGCCGGAACCTGCGGAACCCGGTGATCGACGCCTTCCGTCTCGCGGTTCGCACCGCACCCGGCATGGTCCAGTTCGGCCGCGGCGCCGCCCGGGCGATCATCTCGCCGATCCTGCGCGCCGCCTCGTACGGCACCGACGTGAGCCCGTCGCTGACGAGGTTCTCGGAGGGCATGCTCAACGAGACGTCGGTCACGACCATCGTGAACTTCCTCAAGTCGCTCGAGCTGCACGACGAGTCGGAGGCGCTCCCGGTGATCGCCGACCTGCCGGCCCTGGTGCTGTGCGGGGACGCGGACATGGTGATCCCGTTCGCCCAGTCGGAGGCGATGGCGGCGGCCCTGCCCCGCTCGGAGCTGGTTCGGGTGGTCTCCGCGGGCCACCTGGTTCAGCTCGAATTCCCGATTCGGGTCACGGACGCGATCGATCGGCTCGTGAATCGGGCCGTGGCAGACGGCGAGTACGCGGATCGGGTGGGTTTCGGTGGGTGAGTCGCTGCATGCGGTGATCGAGCTGCCGGCCACCGAAGACACCGAGGCGTTCGGCAGGCGGCTCGCCCGGGAGCTGGACGCGGGCGACCTGGTGGTCCTCGACGGGCCGCTCGGCGCCGGCAAGACCGCGCTGGCCCGCGGGATCGCGGCCGGTCTCGGCGTGCAGGGCCGGGTCAGCTCGCCGACCTTCATCATCGCCCGTGAACACCGGGCGGGGGAGCGCCCCGGCGGCGGCCCGCCGGTCGCGATGGTGCACGTGGACGCGTACCGGCTGGGGATCGGTGCCGGCGGCGGGGCGGCCGGCAGCGACCGGACGTTCGACGAACTCGACGCGCTCGACCTCGACACCGATCTGGCGGGTGCGGTCGTGGTGGTCGAATGGGGCGAGGGCGTGGTCGAGCACCTGGCCGACCGGCACCTGCTGGTGCGGCTGCGCCGCGAGCCCGAGTCCGACGTCCGCACCGCGCAGTGGGGCTGGGTCTCCGCCCGCGGGTAACCTGGTCAATTGTGCTCGTACTCGCCGTCGATACCGCCACCCCGGCCGTCACCGCGGGAGTCGTCCGCCTCGCAGGCGACGAACCCCGGACGCTGTCCAGCCGGGTCACCGTCAATGCCCGTGCGCACGCGGAGGTGCTGACGCCGCTCATCCTCGAATGCCTCGCGGAGGTGGGGCACACGCCGCCCGACCTGGACGCGGTCGTCGTCGGTTGCGGCCCGGGACCGTTCACGGGACTGCGGGTCGGGATGGCCACCGCGGCGGCGTTCGGCGATGCGCTCGGGATTCCCGTGTACGGGGTGTGCAGCCTCGACGCGATCGCCGTCGAGGCCGCGCTGGGGCGAGACCTGTTGGTGGTCACCGACGCCCGTAGACGCGAGGTGTACTGGGCGCGCTACTCCGGCGGTGTCCGGGTGTCCGGACCCGCGGTGGACAAGCCGGCCGACGTCAACCCGCTGCCGTCGAACGTGGTGGCAGGCTCTGCCGCGCACGTGGACCTGTTCGACCTGCCGGTGGAGCCGGTCGAGACGCCCTCGCCCGCCGGACTGGTCCAGGTGGCCCGGCACGAGCTGATCGACGGGGCGGAGCCGGAACCGCTTGTCCCGCTGTATCTCCGGCGCCCCGATGCGGTCGAGATTGCGAACCGCACCCGATGAGCTTCGCCATCGTCGCGATGACGGCGGCCGACGCGGCACGATGCGCGGAGCTGGAGGAGATCCTCTTCGCCGGGGACGGGCCGTGGAGCGCGGACGCCTTCCGCTCGGAACTCGCCCACGCGCACAATCACTACTTCGTGGCCCGCGACGAGGCCGGAACGATCGTCGGGTACGCGGGAATAGCGTTGCTGGGCGGGGAATCCGACCCCGAATCCGAGGTACACACGATCGGCGTCGATCCGGTGCAGCAGCGGCGCGGGCTCGGGTCGCGGCTGCTCGACGAGCTGCTGCGGGTCGCAGGAACCCACGGCGGTCCGGTCTTTCTCGAGGTGCGCACCGACAACGAGTCGGCCATCGCGCTCTACCGGCGTGAGGGCTTCGAGATTCTCGGCACCCGCCGGAACTACTACCAGCCGAGCGGCGCCGACGCGTACACCATGCGCCGGGAGCAGCGGGCGAGCGACGCGACGGGGGATATGACAGTGCCATCGAAGGAGCAGCCGGCATGATCGTGATGGGCATCGAGAGCTCCTGCGACGAAACGGGCGTCGGCATCGTCCGGTGGCGCGAGGACGGGACCTGTGAACTGCTCGCCGACGAGGTGGCCTCGAGCGTCGACCAGCACGCCCGCTACGGCGGTGTGGTGCCGGAGGTCGCCTCGCGCGCGCATCTCGAGGCGATCGTCCCGACCATGCGCAGGGCGCTCGCGCAGGCCGGCATCGCCAAGCCGGACGCGCTTGCGGTGACCATCGGCCCCGGTCTGGCCGGTGCGCTGCTCGTCGGGGCCGCCGCGGCCAAGGCCTACGCGGCCGCCTGGGACGTGCCCTTCTACGCCCTCAACCACCTCGGCGGACACGTCGCGGTGGACACCCTCGAGCACGGGCCGATGCCGCCGTGCGTGGCGCTGCTGGTCTCCGGAGGGCATACGCACCTGCTGCACGTGCAGGACCTCGCGCAGCCGATCGTCGAGCTCGGGACCACCGTGGACGACGCGGCGGGGGAGGCCTTCGACAAGGTGGCCAGATTGCTCGGCCTCGGTTTCCCCGGCGGTCCGGCGCTCGACCGGGCCGCCCAGGACGGCGACCGTACCGCGATCGCCTTCCCGCGCGGCATGACCGGCCCACGGGACGCGCGCAACGACTTCTCGTTCTCCGGACTGAAGACGGCTGTCGCAAGGTACGTGGAGTCCAAAGAGCGGGCGGGCGAACCGGTCTCGATCCCGGATGTCGCGGCCAGCTTCCAGGAGGCGGTGGCCGACGTGCTCACCATGAAGGCGGTCCGGGCGGCCACCGACGTAGGCGTCGACACCCTCGTCCTCGGCGGCGGTGCAACCGCGAACTCGCGGATCCGGGAGATGGCCGAGGAACGCTGCGCCGCCGCGGGTTTGACGCTTCGCATCCCGAAGCCGCGGCTGTGCACCGACAATGGCGTGATGATCGCGGCACTGGGTGCACACGTCATCGCGGGGGGCGCGCTGCCGTCGCCACTGACCGTTGCCACCGATCCGGGCCTGTCCGTGACGGTCAGCCAGTCGCGGGACCTCGGCGATGCCCGCTGACGGTTTCGCCGCCCTGCCGAAGGCGGACCGGAACAGGCTGCTGCGTCGGGCGGTGGTGCGCCCGGCCTGCTCGGCGTCGCTACTGGTGCTCGCGTATTTCCTGCTGCCGATGTGGAACCTGCAGTCGGCCTCCGCGCTGGGCGGGCTGTTGGTGGGGCTGGCGCTGGTGGGGGCCCTGTGTGCGTGGCAGGTCTGGAAGATCGTGCACGCGCGGTATCCGGGGCTGCAGGCCGTCGAGGCGTTGGCGCTGGCGCTGCCCGCGTACCTGCTCGCGTTCGCGACGATCTACGTGGTGACCTCGACGTCGACCCCGTCCAGCTTCACCGAGCCGCTCACGAAGCTGGACTCGCTGTACTTCACGCTGGTGTGCTTCTCCACGGTCGGCTTCGGTGACATCACCGCGGTCAGCGAGACCGCGCGCGCGATCGTGTCGGTGCAGATCGTGGGGAACCTGGTACTGCTCGCGGTCGGCGTGCGGATCATCACCGCCGCGGTGAAGGCGGGTCAGCGGCGCCGCGAATCCGACGGCTAGGACGCGGGCGACGAGGCTCAGTCCGACGGCCTCGCGGAGAGTGCGAGCATCGAGACGGTGTCGGGGGCCGAGACCAGGTCCTCGACGGTGACGCCGTCGAGGGACTCGTAGAAGGCATTCTGGGCCCGGCGCAGGGCCCCACGCAGCCGACACGCGCTGCGCAGCGGGCAGGGGGTCGTGCCCTCGCAGACCACGACCTCGCCGTCGCCCTCGAGTTCGCGCGCGAGCCATCCGATCGAGGTGACGCGCGCGCGGTCGGTGATCGTAAGCCCGCCGCCCCGACCGCGGCGGGCTTCGACCATGCCGAGTTCACGTAACCGCAGCACTACCTTGGTCGTGTGCGTGTACGGAATCGCCATCGCATCCGCCACCTGACTCGTCGTCAGGCCGCCGCCTCCCGGGGAGACAGCTAGGCGCATGATCACGCGCAGCCCCAGGTCAGTGAATCGCGTCAGCTGCACGTTGACGACCGTATATTACTTGCATTTCGGATGCAATAAATCGAAATCGGGATAGGCACTGGTCAGGCGCGCGGCGAGGGCAGCAGGAGCTCGGTGTTGTGGTCGCCGGACGCACCCATCAGTTTCGGATCGGCATGAATGTCGTTGAAGGACAACTCCCGGTACAACGACGCCAGGCCGGACTGCGAGAAGTCGCCGTGGCTGGCCTGGTACGGGCTGTCCGACTCGATCAGCGTCGTGAGCACCGAGACCGTGCCGTCGCGGTTGTCCGCGACCTCGATGATTCGCGCGTGCTGCGGGAAGTCGATGTGCGAGGCGGTGTTGATCTCCCAGAAGCCCTGGACCGGCGTGGGGCCGGTCCGTGCGGTGATCTTGTTCTCGTGGGTGTGGCCGTTGACCCAGGCGAGCACGTTGGGGAAGCGGTGCAGCAGCGCGACCAGCTCGGCGCCGGAGTGGCGGCGTTCGGCCGGGTTCTCCGGGTCCGGCACGAGGTTGTCCATCGTGTCGCTGGTGTGGTGGCTGAACAACAGGAAGTAGGTGTCGTCGCGGGACTGCGTCATCGGGCGGCCGCCCGTGTCGTAGTAGCGGCTGCTGCCCGACTCCAGAGTGCGCTCGATCCAGCGGAACTGGGCCTCGCCGAGCGACCCGTCGACGAAGCCGGCGCGGTTGGTGGAGTCCATGCTGATGCCGACCACGCCGGGCGCGATCTCGAACGAGTAGTAGCCGATGCCGGTCTCGCCGGCGTCCGGGGCGAAGCCGTGCCCGACCGGGCCCGGGCCGGTGTTCCGGGGGTCGAGGTGCGCGGCGATGAACTGCCGGGGGGTGAACGGGGCCCGGTTGCCGTCCGGGGTGACGATGCGCGGCGGGGTGGTGACCGCGGCGAGCAGGGCGGGCAGCGCGGACGGGTCCGAGCTCGCGGCACTGCCGATCGCGCGGGCCTGTTCGGAGTCCGGTCCCTCGATCTTGATCGACCCGGTGTACATCGCCTCGAGGGGCGGGATGCCGCTCGGGACGGTGCCCTCGACGGAGTCGTCGTGGTTGCCGAAGACGCAGTACCAGGGGGTGCGGAGGCCGGGGCTGGTGACGGGGGCGAGCGCCGCGCCGAGCAGCCCGTGGATCTCGGGGAAGCCGGCCTTCTTGTACATGTCGCGGATCGGCGACTCGGGGTTCCAGTACAGGTCCGACCCGGAGTTCTGGACACCCTCGTAGCGGTCGAGGGCACCGGTGTTCGGCCGGAAGGTGCCGCCGTTGAGGGTGGCCAGCAGCCAGCCCAGCTCGGCGTGCTCCTTGTTGTCGGTGTTGTCGCCGGTCGTCACGACGGCGTCGAAGCTGCGCCGGGTGTGCGGGCCGCCCGAGAGGGAGTTGATGCGGGACACCAGCGACGCCAGGCCGTGGGTGGTCAGCGTCTCGTGGGGCCGGAACGCCGACCCCGTGAACGGGTGCAGGTACTCGAATCGCATCGGCGACTGGGCGTCGAGCACGTGCATGTCGGTCATCTGGACGAACGAGGCCAGCGCCGCGCGGCGTTCCTCGCGACCCGACTTGGCCTCGGCCAGTTCGCCGCGCACGATCACGGGCCAGCCGGGGCCCGCGGTCAGGGTGCGGTATCCGGAGCTCCCGATCGGTGTCGCGACGGCCTCGAGGGTCGTCCCGGCCAGGTACTCCGGCAGCACGTCCGCGGCGGCGTACCAGGTTCCCCACGGGGCGCGCCCGAAGGCGCCGACTCCCACCACGCCCGCCGCGCCGAGGCCTGCCAGTCCGAGAAACGATCGCCGGTTCATGTTCGCCACGGCGACGACTGTAGGTCACCGCCACGCCACTCGGAGTTCACAGGGGGTTCATGTCGCGCGTCGTTCTGTCGCCGGGGTGCCGGGGTGCGGCGCCGGGTGGGCACGTCGGCGGCGCCGGTTCCGGCACCCGCCGCTCTTGAGCGCTGGCACTCGCATGTATAGAGTGCTAGTTGGCGCTGACCCAGCTCCGGCACCCGCGACGACGGGGCTTGGCGAGGGGCCGCAAGCGTACTGAACCGAACAGAACCGCCCAGGGAACAGCCCGGGGCGGAACAACCCCTGAAAGTGGAGGGCTCATCGTGGCGAGCGTGAACATCAAGCCGCTCGAGGACAAGATCCTCGTCCAGGCCAACGAGGCCGAGACGACGACTGCCTCTGGCCTGGTCATCCCCGACACGGCCAAGGAGAAGCCCCAGGAGGGCACCGTCGTCGCCGTTGGCGAAGGCCGCGTGACCGACAAGGGCAACCGCATCCCGGTCGACGTCAAGGAAGGCGACACCGTCATCTACAGCAAGTACGGCGGAACCGAGATCAAGTACGCCGGCCAGGAGTACCTGATCCTGTCGGCGCGTGACGTGCTGGCTGTCATCTCCAAGTAAGCCACTTGCGATCCGCCCCGGCGTCCCACCACTGGTGACCCGGGGCGGATCGCATTCAGGAGCGGAGCCTGCGGAGCGACCAGCTGACGCAGGTGCACCTTCGGACCCTCCCAGGAGTAACTGAGCATGGCCAAGCAAATCGAATTCAACGAGACCGCCCGCCGGGCCCTCGAGCGCGGCGTCGACCAGCTCGCGGACGCGGTCAAGGTCACCCTCGGCCCCCGCGGCAGGCACGTCGTGCTCGCCAAGGCGTTCGGCGGCCCGACCGTGACCAACGACGGCGTGAGCATCGCGCGCGAGATCGAGCTCGAGGACCCCTTCGAGAACCTCGGCGCGCAGCTCGTCAAGAGCGTCGCCACCAAGACCAACGACGTCGCAGGCGACGGCACCACCACCGCCACCGTGCTCGCGCAGGCGCTGGTGCGCGGCGGCCTGAAGAACGTCGCCGCCGGCGCCAACCCGATCGGGCTCGGCGTCGGCATCGGCAAGGCCGCCGACGCCGTGTCGGAGGCGTTGATCGCCGGCGCCACCCCCGTCCAGGGCCAGGACGCGATCGCACAGGTCGCGACCGTTTCCTCGCGCGACGAGGAGATCGGTGCGCTGGTCGGCGAGGCCATGACGAAGGTCGGCGTCGACGGCGTCGTCACCGTCGAGGAGTCCTCTACCCTGGCGACCGAGCTCGTGGTCACCGAGGGCGTGCAGTTCGACAAGGGCTACCTCTCGCCGTACTTCGTCACCGACATCGACGCCCAGCAGGCGGTGCTCGAGGACGCGCAGATCCTGCTCTACCGCGACAAGATCGGTTCGCTGCCGGACTTCCTGCCGCTGCTCGAGAAGATCGCCGAGTCCGGCAAGCCGGTGCTCATCATCGCCGAGGACGTCGAGGGCGAGGTCCTCTCCACGCTGGTGGTCAACTCCATCCGCAAGACGATCAAGGCCGTCGCGGTGAAGGCGCCGTTCTTCGGTGATCGCCGCAAGGCATTCCTCGACGACCTGGCCGTCGTGACCGCGGGCACCGTCATCAACACCGACGTGGGCCTCTCGCTCAAGGAGGCCGGGCTGGAGCTGCTCGGCAGTGCCCGCCGCGTCGTCGTCACCAAGGACGAGACCACCATCGTCGACGGTGCCGGCACCGAGGCCGACATCGCCACCCGCGTCGCGCAGCTGCGCCGCGAGATCGAGAACACCGATTCCGACTGGGACCGAGAGAAGCTCGAGGAGCGTCTGGCGAAGCTCTCCGGCGGCGTCGCGGTCATCAAGGTCGGCGCGGCCACCGAGACCGACCTCAAGGAGCGCAAGTTCCGTGTCGAGGACGCGGTCAACGCGGCCAAGGCCGCGGTCGAGGAGGGCATCGTGCCCGGCGGCGGCTCGGCACTGGTCCAGGCCGGTCAGGTGCTGACCGAGGTCGCCGCGTCGCTCTCCGGCGACGAGGCCACCGGCGTCGAGGTCGTGCGCGCCGCGCTCAACGCGCCGCTGTTCTGGATCGCCAGCAACGCAGGCCTCGACGGGGCCGTCGTGGTCTCGAAGGTCGCGGACGCGCCCAAGGGACACGGCTTCAACGCTGCGACCCTCACCTTCGGTGACCTGCTCGCCGACGGTGTGGTGGACCCGGTCAAGGTGACTCGCTCGGCGGTCGTCAACGCCGCCTCCGTCGCGCGCATGGTGCTCACCACCGAGAGCGCAGTGGTCGAGAAGCCGGTAGAGGCCGTCGACGAGGGTCACGGACACGGCCACAGCCACTAGGCGCACCGCCGTAGCACACACGCAGGGCCCCGGACGAATCCCGTCCGGGGCCCTGCGTGTTCAGGTGGTGGTCGCGGCTGCGGCGGTCGACGAGCGACGGTGGGGCCACCCCTGACAGGTGTGCGTGTCGCGGAACCGACTACGAGGCGATGCGCTGCCGTCCTCGGCGGGACAGTGACTCGCGCTCGGACTCGGACAGTCCGCCCCAGATTCCGTACGGCTCGGACACGCTCAGCGCGTGGCTGCGGCACTGGGCGAGCACCGGGCAGCGATGGCACATCTCCTTGGCGCGCATCTCTCGCTGCGTGCGAGCGCGGCCGCGTTCCCCGTCGGGGTGGAAGAACATGGAGGAGTCGACTCCGCGGCAGAGTCCGTGCATTTGCCAATCCCAGATGTCGGCGTTCGGTCCGGGGAGGTGATTCGGCTGCGGCATGTCATCTCCTGACGTTTGCGGGGCTCGGGGCCCCGACCTGATGGTCGTCCAGGCGCGTACTCAATTTCCGTTAGCCACGTTAGAGGTGTGTGGGAAATCGAGTCAATAGTTGTTCAAGTGGTGATTTACATACCCCGCAAACAGTGAATTAACGCCACGTTCATCGACATAGATACGTAATCGACACGCATTCGTGATTCTTTCCCCGTGTTGAAAAGCTGGACCCGCGGGGTGACGATGAGCCGATGCCCCAGGTCGAGGATTCGCCGGAGGAGTTCGGATCGCGGCGCGCCGCCTCGGCCGCGACCGCGGGGCCGGAGCCGGGAATTTCGGTATCTGCGCTGGCAGCGAGGCTGGGGGTGGCGCCGTCCACGTTGCGTACCTGGGACCGCCGGTATGGAATCGGGCCGACGGGCCACGTCAGCGGGAGCCACCGGAGGTACACCGCTTCGGACGTCGCCCGCCTCGAATGCATGTGCCGGGCCGTTGCGGGCGGCGCCGGCGCGGCCGAGGCGGCACGTTATGCGATTAACGCAATGGGGGAGAAGGAGACGTCGGTCACCGCTAATCGGTTGACCGATTACGCGGCCTCGAATGTTAATGCGAGGAAAACTCTCGACAAATCAGAACTGAACGACTACGGGAGCGCTGTGCCGGCGGAACCCGACCGCGGCGCGGCGACGCACGGCCGGGGACCTACCCTTACGCCGTGCATGACCGAAATGCCCGCGGGCGAGTATCCGATCGAGTTCGAACCGTCCTCGCGTACCGGTGGTCGTGAGATGACCCATTCCGTGCTCGAGCGCGCCGCGTTCGGCGACACCCCGGGTGCCCTCGACCTGCCGGCGGCCACCGACGCGCGCGGGCACTGGCTCCGCGCGGTCGCGCTCGGCGGGCAGGGGCGCTACGCGGCGGCGCGCGCCGACCTCGCGCAGATGCAGCGGTGCGGTCCCGGGCCCGTGCTCGCCTCCCTCGCGGCCAGCACGGAGGCCTCGCTGCTGCGGCAACTCGGCTGGCACGCCCTCGCCGTGGGACATGACGGGCGCGCGTTGGCCCTGATCGGTGGATCCGATGCCGATGCCGATGCCGCGAGTGTGGCGGCCCGCTGTGATGCGCTCACCGGGCTCGCGGCGGATGCGCTCGGATGCGGGCGGTTCCCGCTCGGATTCCGGTTGCTCGAGCGCTGCGGGGCGGTGGCCGACAGCCCCGACCCGGCGCTGTGGCGTCAGCGGATCCGGTGGCACTGGGTCAATGCCGAGATGTCGCTCGCGACCGGGGACGCCGAGTCCGGGCGCCGGCACGCCGCCGCCGCGCTCGAGCTCGCGGGCGGCGGGGAATCGGTCCGCCATCAGGTCAAGTCCGCGCTGCTGCTGGCCGCGGCGCGGAGCGCGGGCCCGGACCCGGCCGCCGCGGCCGGTCCGGCCCGTCGGGTGCTCGACAGCTGTGAGGAGCACGGTCTGGTGCCGCTGCAGTGGGCGGCGTCGATGCTGCTCGGCGGAGTGCAGCCGAGCGACGAGGCGAGTGCGGTCCGGGAGCGGTGCGAACGGCGGATCGCCGCGTGGGGCGGGCGATTCAGGGAACTGTGAGTCCGTATAGCTATCCTTCAATCGTTCCACCGCCGGGTGGAAGCGCCGCGTGAACTGGCGCCCCTGTAACGCCGGGACATTCTCTGACGATGACTAGTACGAGCGAGGAGTTGGACTCAGCCGTCGCTGCGGCAGCGCAGGGCGATCGAGTTGCCTTGGCTCGGGTTCTCGAGAGTGTCCGACCCATGGTCGTGCGTTACTGCCGGTCACGGGTCGGAGCCGCGGAGAGAGGACAGCTCTCCGCGGACGACGTGGCGCAGGAGGTGTGCCTGGCTGTGATGACCGCTCTGCCGCGGTACCGGGATCAGGGTCGGCCGTTCATGGCATTCGTGTACGGCATCGCTGCGCACAAGGTCGCCGACGCTCATCGCAACGCGGGCAGAAACAAGGCCGAGTCGATGGCCGAGGTGCCGGATGTCGTCTCGACCGACGAGGGCCCGGAGAAGCTCGCGCTCGATTCCGAGACGAGCAGGCAGATGAATGCTCTGCTGTCGACGCTCTCCGACAAGCATCGAGAAATTGTCATCCTGCGGCTGGTGGTGGGTCTGTCCGCGGAGGAAACGGCGGTGGCTGTGGGGAGCACCGCCGGAGCAGTACGAGTGGCCCAACACCGGGCGCTCGCCAAGTTGAAGAACGAAGTAGCGAAAGCGGGTGAGATGTATGGCTAGGGGGAGCAAGCGCAGCGGAAACGACAAGTGGACGCGGCGCACAACGTCCGATGCCGATCTCGCCCCGGCATCGCTGGAGCTGGACGAGGACACGGACTCGACGCCCTTCGACCTTGCGGCGGTCCAGCGCGACGACGCGCTGATCGACGCGATCGCCGGCGACGGCCAGGTCGTGACGGAGACGCCGGAGGAGTACCGCCTCGCGATGCTGCTGGCAGGCTGGCGGGCCGAGATCGTCACGCCCGCACTGCCCGACGAGCCGAGCCTCGACGAGGTCGTGGCGGCGGTGAACGAGGAACTCGCTCCCGGGGCCGTGAGGAAGGGTCGGTTGCGGCTGTTGCGACCGATCGCCGGCGCGGCCGCCGCTGTCGCCGTCGTGATGGCGGGGGTGACCGTGTTCTCCTACAACGCCCAGCCCGGCGACCCGTTGTGGAAGGTCAAGGAGGTCGTGTTCACGGAGCGCGCGAACTCCACCGTGGCCGGCATCGACACCACCTCGAACCTGCAGGAGGCCGAGCGGCTGATCAAGGCCGGCGACACCCAGGCCGCGATGACGATCCTGCAGTCCGCGAGCAAGCGGGCCGGCGACGTCAACGACTCGGACAAGCGTGACGAGCTCAACGCCTGGCACGACCGGCTGATGGCGGACGTCGCGAAGACCACCACGTCCACGACCACCACCACGACCACCCCTCCGGGGGAGTCGACTTCGGTGCCGGCCGTGCCGATCGTGCCCGGGGTGACTGTCCCGGGACTGCCGTCGACGACCGTGCCCAGCGTCCCGTCGAGCGAGTCGCCGGGAACCCTGCCGGTCACGCCGTCGGTCCCGCCGATCACGCCGACGTTGCCCGCGACGCCGAGTGAGGTCCCGACGACCACCGAACCGTCCAAGCCTCAGTCTCCGGCGCCGACCACGACCAGTGCGCCCGCCGCGTCGACGACCGTCAGGACCGTGCCGTCGTCGATCGACACGCGACAGCTCGCGCCCCTGACGCCGTCCTAGGCGGTCTCACAAGACAAAGAGCGGCCCGGCAAGTGATCTTGCC
>NZ_JBHZAH010000044.1:0-36007 GCF_042754225.1 Rhodococcus sp. NPDC059234 | reverse complement strand
GGCACCGGAGTCGACCGGCGCCGCGTCGGACGAGTGCCGCAGGAAGCGACGCCGGGTGACCTCGGCGATGCTCGCGACGTCATCCGAACGCCCTTCCCCCGCAGCCTCTTTGATCGAGTAGTGCCGGTAGTCGGACTTGCGCGGCAGGCCGTCCTCGAACACCACCAGGGAGGCCACCACGTCGGTGCCCTGGACGTGACTGATGTCGATGCACTCGATCCGCAGCGGCGCCTGGTCCAGGTCCAACGCGTCCTGAATTCCCTGCAGCGCCGCCGACCGCGTGGTGAGGTCGCCCGCCCGACGCAGCTTGTGTTGCGCCAGTGCCTCTTTGGCGTTCCGTTCCACCGTCTCGGCGAGGGTTTTCTTGTCACCACGCTGGGGAACACGCAGCGCCACCGCGGATCCGCGCAGGCCGCTGAGCCACTCCTGCAACTGCCCGGCGTTGGGCGGCAGCACCGGCACGAGCACCTCTCGCGGCACCACGGTCGCCTTGTCCGCCTGCAGTTCCGACTGCTCGGTCAGGGCCGCCTGCTCACCGTAGAACTGGGTCAGGAACTGCTCGACGAGGTCCTCCGTACCGGCGTCGCCGGAGCGCTCGACCACCCAGCCGCGCTGCCCGCGCACCCGTCCGCCGCGGACGTGGAACACCTGGACCGCGGCCTCGAGATCGTCCGCGGCGAACGCGACGACGTCCGCGTCGGTTCCGTCGCCGAACACCACCGCCTGCTTCTCCAGCGCCTTGCGCAGCGCGCCCAGATCGTCGCGCAGCCGGGCGGCCGTCTCGAAGTCGAGGTCGTCGGAGGCGCACTGCATCCGCACCTCCAGCTCGCGCACCAGCTTGTCGGTGCGACCGGCCAGGAAGTCGCAGAAGTCCTCGACGATGTGGCGGTGCTCCGCGGCGCTGACCCGTCCCACGCACGGCGCCGAGCACTTGTCGATGTAGCCGAGCAGGCACGGCCGCCCGATCTGATTGTGCCGCTTGAACACTCCGGTCGAGCAGGTGCGCGCCGGGAACACCCGCAGCAGCAGGTCCAGCGTCTCGCGGATGGCCCAGGCGTGTGAGTACGGCCCGAAGTACCGAACCCCCTTGCGGCGCGGCCCGCGGTACACGAAGAGCCTGGGGTACTCCTCGTTCAGCGTCACCGCGAGCACCGGGTAGGTCTTGTCGTCGCGGTAGCGAACATTGAACCGCGGGTCGAACTCCTTGATCCAGTTGTACTCGAGCTGCAGCGCCTCGACCTCGGTCCCCACGACGGTCCACTCGACCGAAGCCGCCGTGGTGACCATCTGGCGGGTGCGCGGGTGCAGCGACGCCACGTCCGCGAAGTACGAGTTCAGCCTGCTACGCAGGCTCTTCGCCTTGCCGACGTAGACGACCCGGCCGTGCGGATCACGAAACTTGTACACGCCCGGCGCAACCGGGATGGTTCCGGTGGCGGGACGGTAGGTGGCTGGATCGGGCACGTCACCCAGGCTAGTCTCCCCCGCCGACACCGCGACGGTCGGCGACAGCGCTCTAGTCCACCTCGCCGCGGGGGGCGTACTTTGCCTCGAGCGCGCGGAACGAGCGCACCGCCGAGACCGCGTGCTCGCGGTCGTTCGCCTGGATCGCCATCACCGGGATGTACTCGTCGTCGGGCAGGTCTATGCGCGCCCAGGCGGCACCGTCCGGGAACGACAGTCCGCGCACCAGGTCCCAGTCCACGAACCGTTCACCGAACGCGTTGCGTACCGCCACGCCCGCGGAGTTCGCGCGCAGCCGCGGCCGGGTCAGCAGCAGGGCTCCGCCGGCGAGGATCAGCCCGATACCGACCATCGCGAGCTGGTCGGCGGCCCGGAAGTACACCCCGGTGGCGGAGTTGCGCAGCAGCACCGCGAGCACGACGAACACGACGGTGAAGAAGGCGGCCACGGCCATCGCGACCCGGGCCGACTTCTTGGACCGCACGTTCATGTCCCAGCCGGTCATCGGAACGACCGCTCGGTCCAGGGCTGGCGCAGGTGCTTGAGCGTCACGGCCGTGTCGATCGCCGCCGCGCACGCCTGCTCGCCCTTGTCCTCGACCGAACCGGGCAGGCCCGACCGGTCGCGCGCCTGCTGCTCGGTGTCGCAGGTCAGCACCCCGTTCCCGACCGGGGTGCTCTCGTCGAGCGAGACCCGGGTCAGGCCGGCGGTGACTGCGTCGCAGACGTACTCGAAGTGCGGCGTGCCGCCGCGGATCACCACGCCGAGCGCGACGACCGCGTCGTGCGTGCGGGCCAGGGCCTGCGCCACGACGGGCAGCTCGATCGCGCCGGCGACGCGGATCAGCGTCACGTCCTCGATCTGTGCCTGCTTGGCGACCCGGCGTGCGCCCGCGATCAGCGCCTCGGAGATCTCGGTGTGCCAGGATCCGGCGACGATCGCGAGCCGGAGGTCCTTCGCCTCACCCAGCTGCAGGCTGGGCAGCCCCTCCCCGCTCACACCGCACCGCCCTTCTCGAAGTCGTCGAGCCCGGCCAGGTCGTGGCCCATCCGGTCCCGCTTGGTGCGGAGGTAGGTCAGGTTCTCGGCGTTGGCGCGCAACGGCATCGGCACCCGCTCGGTGATCTGCAGGCCGTAGCCGTCGAGGCCGACCCGCTTGGCCGGGTTGTTGGTCAACAGCCGCATCGAGGTGATGCCGAGGTCGACGAGGATCTGCGCACCGATGCCGTAGTCGCGGGCGTCGGCGGGCAGGCCCAGCTCGAGGTTGGCGTCGACGGTGTCCGAACCCGCGTCCTGCAGCTGGTAGGCCTGCAACTTGTGCATCAGACCGATGCCGCGACCCTCGTGCCCGCGCATGTAGAGCACCACGCCGCGACCCTCGGCCGCGACCATCTCGAGTGCGGCGTCGAGCTGGGGGCCGCAGTCGCACCGCAGCGAGCCGAAGACGTCACCGGTCAGGCACTCGGAGTGCACCCGCACCAGCACGTCGCCGCCGTCGCCGTCCGGGCCCGCGATGTCACCCTTGACCAGGGCGACGTGCTCGACCTCGTCGTAGATGCTCTGGTAACCGACGGCCTTGAAATCGCCGTGGGTGGTCGGGATGCGCGCCTCCGCGACCCGGACCACGTGCTTCTCGTGCTTGCGACGCCAGGAGATCAGGTCGGCGATGGAGATCATCGCCAGGTTGTGGTCGTCGGCGAAGACACGGAGCTCGTCGGTCTGGGCCATGTGGCCCTCGTCCTTCTGGCTGACGATCTCGCAGATCACGCCGGCCGGGCGCAGGTCCGCCATCCGGGCCAGGTCGACCGCGGCCTCGGTGTGGCCGGGCCGGCGCAGCACGCCGCCCTCCTTGGCGCGCAGCGGAACCACGTGTCCGGGGCGGGTGAAGTCGCTGGCGCCGGTGGTCGGGTCGGCCAGCAGTCGCATGGTGGCGGCGCGGTCCGAAGCGGAGATGCCGGTGCCGATGCCCTCCTTGGCGTCCACCGTCACGGTGTACGCGGTGCCGTGCTTGTCCTGGTTGGACGAGTACATCGGCGGCAGGCCGAGGCGGTCGCAGTCCTCTCCGTCCAGCGGCACACAGAGGTAGCCGGAGGTGTACCTGACCATGAAGGCCACCAGTTCCGGCGTCGCCTTCTCGGCGGCGAAGATGAGGTCGCCCTCGTTCTCGCGGTCCTCGTCGTCCACCACGACGACGGCCTTGCCTGCGGCGATATCGGCAACTGCGCGCTCGATACTGTCGAACCTGGTCACGTGCTGCGCTCCATCAGTCTTGAATGCTCCGTACACCCTCAAAAGGTGCACCTCAACAGTACGACCCCCGGGCACGGGGACCGAAACGCGACCTACCGACCCGCGGTCTGCAGCCGTTCCACGTACTTGGCGATGACGTCCACCTCGAGGTTGACCGGGGTGCCCGGCGCGGCCTTGCCCAGGATCGTCAGCTCCAGCGTGGTCGGGATCAGCGAGATCTCGAAGTACTCGCCGGCGTCGTCGGACCCGAGCGCCGAGACGGTCAGCGAGACTCCGTCCACGGTGATCGATCCCTTCTCCACCACGTAGCGGGAGATGGAAGCGGGCAGCGAGATCCGCACCACCTCCCAGTTCTCGGAGGGCGACCGGCTGACGATCTCGCCGGTGGCGTCGACGTGCCCCTGCACCAGGTGGCCACCGAGCCTGCTGTTCAGCGCCGCGGCGCGTTCGAGGTTCACCCTGCTGCCGACCTCGAGGGCGCCCAGGCTCGAGCGGTTGAGGGTCTCGGCCATCACGTCGGCGGTGAAGCTGTCGCCGCCGACGACGTCGACGACGGTCAGGCAGACGCCGTTGACCGCGATCGAGTCCCCGTGCGACGCGTCGGAGGTCACCAGCGGGCCGCGCACGGTGAAGCGCGCCGCGTCGGCGAGGTCCTCCTTGGCGACGATCTCACCCAGTTCTTCGACGATCCCGGTGAACACTTCAGTCCGCTCCTCGTGTGTCGTAGGTCTAGCAGTGGTGGTACAGATCACGCCTTGGGCGTGAGCGTCAGCAACAGGTCGGGGCCGACGGTCTCGACCGATTCACGTTCGAACCGCAGCGCGTCCGCGATGGTGCCGACCCCAGCATCCTCCACCGCGGCCGCGCCCGCACCGAGCAGTACCGGTGACAGGAACGCCTGGACGCGGTCGACCAGTCCCGCGGCCAGGAACGCCCCGGCCAGGTGCGGGCCACCCTCGAGCAGGACGTCGGGATGCTCGGACAGCGCGGCCAGCACCTCGTGCGGGTCGCGCGTGCGCAGCACCAGGGTCGGCGCGGCGTCGTCGAGGATCCGGGCGGCGGGCGGAATCTCCCTCTCCCCCACCACGACTCGCAGCGGTTGATGTGCGGCGAGGCCGCCGTCCGGGCGGCGGGCGGTCAGCCACGGGTCGTCGGCGAGGACGGTCCCGGTGCCCACCACGATCGCGTCGAGCCGGGCGCGCTGCTCGTGCACACGGGCCCGGGCCTCGGGGCCGGTGATCCACTGGCTGGTTCCGTCCGCGGCGGCGCTGCGACCGTCCAGGCCGGCCGCGAACTTCCAGGTGACGTGCGCCCGGCCGATGCGCTGACGGTGCAGCCAGGCCCGCAGCGGGCCGCGTTCCACCTCGACCGCCCCCACCCCGGACACGACCTCGACGCCGGACGCGCGCAGGGTCTGCGCCCCGCCGGCCGCCTGCCGGTTGGGGTCTTCCACGGCGAAGACCACCCGCGAGATGCCGGCCTCGACCAGGGCGAGCGCGCAGGGGCCGGTCCGGCCCTGGTGGTTGCACGGTTCGAGGGTGACCACCGCGGTGCCGCCGCGGGCGCGGGCACCCGCGGCGCGCAGCGCCATGACCTCGGCGTGCGGGCCGCCCACCGGCGCGGTCGCGCCGACCCCGGCGACCACACCGTCGGCGTCGAGGATCACCGCGCCGACCGGCGGGTTCGGGCTGGTGGTGCCGCGGACCTGCTCGGACGCGTCGACGGCCACCCGCAGCGCGGTGAGCACCGCGTCCTCGACGGGGCCGGGCACGTTACTGGACGATCGTCAGGTGCGGGGACGCGGCGGCCGCCTGGGCGCGCAGACCGCGGACCGCGGCGGCCGGATCGGCCGCCCCGTACACCGCGGAGCCGGCCACGAAACAGTCGACGCCGGCCTCGGCGGCGGCCTCCACGGTGTCGACGTTGATGCCGCCGTCGATCTCGACGATCAGGGTGAGCTCGCCCGAGTCCACCAGCTTGCGGACCGCGCGGGCCTTACCCAGCACCTCGGGCATGAACGACTGTCCCCCGAAGCCGGGCTCGACGCTCATCACGAGGAGGGTGTCGAACTCCTTGAGGATCTCGAGGTAGGGCTCGATCGGGGTGCCCGGCTTGACGGACAGTCCCGCCTTGGCGCCCGCCGCCCGGATGTCGCGGGCGACTGCGATCGGATCGTCGGTGGCCTCGGCGTGGAAGGTCACGTTGTGCGCGCCCGCCTCGGCGTACGGCGGCGCCCAGCGGCCGGGGTTGTCGATCATCAGGTGGCAGTCGAGGGGAATGTCGGTGGCCTTGAGCAGCGACTGCACCACCGGCAGACCGAGGGTGAGATTCGGCACGAAATGCGCGTCCATCACGTCGACGTGTAGCCAGTCGGAGCCTGCCACGGCGGCGGCCTCGTCGGCGAGTCGGGCGAAATCGGCGGACAGAATGGACGGTGCGATCATCGGGTGGGCCACGGGCGCGAGTTTAGTGGGTACCGTCGTCGCGCCCGTCAGCCAGTCGGCCGGGCGTTATCTGCAGCAGTTCGGGTCGAGGACCAGCCGGAGCGCGTCGAGCGCGTCGACCCGCGCGCGATAGAAGACGTTCATCCCGCGGCGGGTCGGTTCGACCATGCCCGCCTTCTTGAGCTGGCCGAGGTGGTGGCTGACCGTCGATTCGGCGAGGCCGACGCCCGTGGCCAGGTCGCACGTACACACCTCGCCGCCGTCCGCGGTGAGCAGGACGGACATCAGCTTGATGCGGACCGGATCGGCCAGCGCCTTCAGACGGAGTGCGACCTGCAGTGCCGCGTCGTCGCTCATCGGCGCGGCGGACACGGGTGCGCAGCAGATGGGAGCGCTGACGTCGACGATCGGCAGGGCCTTGGGCATGAACCCGACACTACGCACCTTCTTGACTTATGTCGAAATAGTGGGACCCTGAAACCGTCCCTGATTCGACATAAGTCACATACGTGGAGGCTGTCATGTCACGCGCCCAGCTCGCTCTCAACGTCGACGACCTGCAGGAAGCGGTCATCTTCTACTCGAAGCTGTTCGACACACAGCCGGCAAAGGTGAAGCCCGGCTACGCGAACTTCGCGATCGCCGAGCCGCCGCTGAAGCTGGTACTGCTCGAGAACCCGGGCCAGGGCGGCACCCTCAACCACCTCGGCGTCGAGGTGGAGTCGTCGACCAGGGTGCACGAGGAGATCGCCCGCCTGACCGACGAAGGCCTGTTCACCGACGAGGAGATCGGCACCACCTGCTGCTTCGCCACCCAGGACAAGGTGTGGGTCACCGGTCCCGCCGGCGAGAAGTGGGAGGTCTACACGGTGCTCGCCGACTCGGAGACGTTCGGGTCCGCCCCGCGCCACCTCGAGATCTCGGACGGCTCGGCGACGGGCGGTACCTGTTGCGGCACCGCTGCCGTCGACGCGCCGAACCCCACCCCCGGTTCGTCCTGCTGCTGACGTCGACTCCCGGCCGCTACAGCAGCCCCGACCAGTACGAGCAGACCGAGCCGGTACCACCGGGCGAACCGGGCGCCGGCGCGCAAGCCGGCACCCAGCCCGACGAGGCCACCGACGAGCAGCAGCCACGACAGCGACCGAACGTGTGACTATGCGGAGCCCGAGACTGTTCACACTCATATCAATATTCGTTAGAGTATTGATATGAGTGAGGACAAGATGGACTCCTGCGACCTGCTGTGTCTCGATCTCCCGCACGCGGAACGGATTCGGGCCCGAATCCCGGCCAGGGAACGGGTGGAGCCTGCCGCCGCGGCGGCGAGGGCGCTCGGCGATCCCACCCGCCTGACGATCGCGACGGCACTGCACGCCGGCGACGAACTGTGCGTGTGCGACATGGCCTGGGTGGTCGCACTGGCCCAGAACCTCGTGTCCCATCACCTGCGACAACTCAAGATCGCCGGACTGGTCAGCTCGCGACGGCAGGGCAAGTTGGTGATGTACGCGCTGACCGCACGCGGACGCACCCTCGTCGATGCCGTCGTCGCGACACCGGTGCCGAATACCCTGGAGCCCGAACATGTCTGACGCCTGCTGCGGACCCTCGCCCGCCGCCACCGGGGCCGAGATCGCAGAGCCCGACCAGGGCCCCGCACGCCTGTGGCAGGTCCGCGAACTCCGGTGCGCGGCCGCAGCGGCGATCCTCCTCGCCATCGCCTGGGCGCTCGGCCGCGCCGGCTCCGAACCGGCCTCGACCACACTCGAACTCGCCGCCGTCGTCGTCGCGGCATCGACCTTCGCGCCCGCCGCACTGAGAAACCTGAGACATCGCCGGGTCGGCGTCGGCACCCTGATGACGATCGCGGCAATCGGCGCATCCGCCCTCGGTCAGTACCCCGAAGCGGCCATGCTCGGCATCCTGTTCTCGATCGCCGAGGGGCTCGAACACTACGCGGTCACCCGCACCCGCCACGGGCTGCGAGCGCTCCTGTCCCTGGTGCCGCCGACCGCGACCGTGCTGCGCGACGGCCACGAATCATCCGTCACCCCGGACGAACTCGCGCTCGGTGACCGGATGCTGCTGCGCCCGGGCGAGCGGGCGGCCACCGACGGCGTGATCCGCTCCGGGCGCACCAGCCTGGACCTGTCGGCGATCACAGGCGAATCGGTGCCGGTGGAGGCCGGGCCGGGCGACGACGTGCACGCCGGGGCGATCAACGGCGGCGGCGCCATCGAGGTCGAGGTCACCGCACGCGCCTCCGACAGCTCCCTCGCCCGCATCGTGCACATCGTCGAGGAAGCCCAGGAACGCAAGGGTGCCGGGCAACGCCTCGCCGACAGGGTCGCCAAGCCGATGGTTCCGGCGATCATGGCCCTCGCCGCCCTCGTCGCCGTGGCCGGTTCCCTACTCGGCGACCCGACACTGTGGATCGAACGTGCCCTCGTGGTACTCGTCGCCGCGTCCCCGTGCGCACTGGCGATCGCGGTCCCGCTCACCGTGGTCGCCGCGGTCGGCGCCGCGAGCCGGCACGGCGCCCTGATCAAGGGCGGCGCCGCACTCGAGGAACTCGGCCGCATCCAGGTCGTCGCACTCGACAAGACCGGCACTCTGACCCGCAACACCCCACGGGTCGTCGCCACCGTCACCGCATCCGGAGCCACCGAGGCCGATGTCCTCACCCTCGCGGCATCGCTCGAGTCGCGCAGCGAACACCCACTCGCGCAGGCGATCCTCGCCGCCCCCACCCGGCCCGTGACCCCCGCCGGGCACGTCACCGCCGTGCCCGGACACGGCCTGACCGGCACACTCGACGGCGTCCCGCTGCGGCTCGGAAAGCCGAGCTGGATCGACCCCGGACCGCTGGCCGGCGAGGTCGCCCGACTGCAGGACGCGGGTGCCACGGTCGTGGTCGTCGAACGCGACGGGACGGTCGCCGGGGCGATCGCAGTCCGCGACGAACCGCGCCCCGAAGCCGCCGAGGCGGTAGAGCGCCTACGCGGTCTCGGCGTCGACGTCGCGATGCTCACCGGCGACAACGAGCGCACCGCCCACGCCCTGGCCTCCGCCGCCGGGATCACCACCGTGCACGCCGAACTGCTCCCCGAGGACAAGGCGAACCTCCTCCCGGCCCTCGCCCGGGGCCGGAAGGTGGCGATGGTCGGCGACGGCATCAACGACGCCCCGGCACTGGCCACCGCGGACGTCGGAATCGCGATGGGCGCCATGGGCACCGACGTCGCGATCGAGACCGCCGACATCGCCCTGATGGGTGAGGACCTGCGCCATCTCCCCCAGGTTCTCGCCCACTCCCGCCGCGCCCGGCGAATCATGGTGCAGAACATCGGGTTCTCCCTCGCAATCATCACGGTGCTGATCCCGCTCGCCGCCGCCGGCGTGCTCGGTCTCGCGACCGTGGTGTTCGTCCACGAGTTCGCCGAAGTCCTCGTGATCGCCAACGCCATCCGCGCGGCCCGCGCCACCACCCTGCCCGCACTGACCGCGGCCCCCGCCGCCGCGGGCCCGGTGCACGTGAGCCTCGCACCCGCGGGCCGCGTCCTCGGCGACGCCTGCTGTGACGACGACGCGCCACCCCCGGCGCGCTGACCGTGCCATGCTGGAGGCGGCGGCCGGGCCACCAACGGATCGGGAGGCGTCATGGGGTTCTACTCGGATCGGATCGTTCCACGTCTGGTGGACATCTCCTGCGGGATGTCCCTGACAGAGCCGCTGCGCGAGCGGGTGTGCAGTGGGCTTCACGGTCGCGTGGTGGAGATCGGTTTCGGGTCGGGCCTCAACGTCCCGTTCTACCCGGCGGCGGTCGAATCCGTCAGCGCCGTCGAACCCTCGGATCTCGGCTGGAAGCTGGCCGGTGCCCGTCTCGCGGCATCCACCGTCCCCGTCGAGCGATCCGGGCTCGACGGGCAGTCACTTCCCTTCCCGGACAACACCTTCGACACCGCACTGTCCACCTGGACGATGTGCACGATCCCCGACGTCGACGCCGCGCTACACGAGGTTCGCCGGGTCCTGAAGCCGGGCGGCACCCTGCACTTCGTCGAACACGGGCTCGCTCCGGACGCGAAGGTCCGGCGCTGGCAGCACCGCGTCGAGCCGATCCAGAAGGCTCTCGCGGGCGGCTGCCATCTCACCCGCGAGATCCCGGCCCTCGTGCAGTCCGCGGGTTTCGCGATCCGCGACTTCGACACGTTCTACGAGAAGGGCGCCCCGAAAGCCATGGGCGCCCTCTCTCTCGGGGTCGCCGAACCCGTCGGCCGGTGACGCCCGGCCGTTACTCCGGCTTGCGCAGCGCCGCCATGAACATCGCGTCGGTACCGTGCCGGTGCGGCCACAGCTGGACCCCCGGGCCGTCGCCGAGATCGGGCACGCCCGGAACCGATTCGCGGGTGTCCAGCGGGACCACCCCGTGCCGGCGGACGGCGTCGGCGACCACGGCCACCGTCTCCGACAGGTGCGGCGAGCAGGTGGAGTAGAGCACCACACCGCCCGGACGGACCAGGGAGATCGCCGAGGCGAGCAGCTCACGCTGGAGCTTGACCAGCGCGGCAACGTCGGAGGGCTGTCGGCGCCAGCGCGCCTCGGGCCGTCGACGCAACGCACCGAGTCCGGTGCACGGCGCATCCACCAGGACCCGGTCGTAGCCGGGTTCGAGTCCCGGCTCGCGGCCGTCCGCGACGTGGACGTCCACGGGAAGTCCACGAGTGGTCTTGCGCACCAGGTCCGCCCGGTGTTCGGCGGGCTCGACCGCGTCGACCCGCGCGCCCTCGATGTCGGCAAGCGCGCCGAGCAGGGCGGCCTTGCCACCCGGACCCGCGCACAGGTCCAGCCACCGGCCACCGTCCGCCCCGACCACCGGTGCCAGCGTCAAGGCCCGCGCGACGAGCTGGCTGCCCTCGTCCTGGACACCGGCCAGTCCCTCGCGCACCGCGTCGAGCTGTCCCGGGTCGCCGCCGTCCAGGTGCACCGCGTACGGCGAGTACGGGCCGACCTCACCGCCGGTGACCAGCGCCAGTTCCTCCGCCGAGATCTCCCCCGGCCGCGCCACCAGGTGCACCACCGGGCGGGCGTCGTCCGCGGCGAGCACCGCCTCGAGCTCGGCCGCGTCCGCACCGAGAGCGTCGGCGAAGGCCTGCGCGATCCACACCGGGTGGGCGTACTCGAAGGCCAGGTGCCCCACCGGGTCGACCGCGGCGTCCGGACCGAGCTCGGCCACCCACTCGTCCTCGGACTTCTCTGCCACCCGCCGCAGCACCGCGTTGACGAAACCGGCCTTGCCGCCGCCGAACTCGGCGCGCACCAGGTCCACCGAGGTGGCGACCGCCGCGTGCGGGGCGATCCGGGTGCGCAGCAACTGGTAGGCGCCCAGGCGCAGCACGTCGAGCAGCGGACCGTCGATCTCCTCGACGGGCCGGCCCGCACCGGCGGCGATGACCGCGTCGAGCAGTCCGCGGGCGCGGCTGGCGCCGTAGGCCAGTTCCGTGGCGAGGGCGGCGTCCCGGCCGTCCATCTTGCGGTCCCGGAGCAGTCCGGGGAGCACCAGGTTGGCGTACGCGTCGCGTTCACGGACCGCGCGCAGCACGTCGCGCGCGGCGACCCGCGGCTGGTCGACGCCAGAGTCGTCGGGCCGGCGCGGCTGACGCGGCCGGGTGTTCGGGCCACCCCGGCCCGACCCCTCCTTGCCTGCCTTCGACGAGTTGGCCCGGTTGCCGCGGGAGGGTCTGCGGGATTCGGTCACTGTGCACGCACCTCGGGGTCGAGGCGCGCACCGCGCGCCCAGTCGGCGGCCGCCATGGCCTTCTTGCCTTGCGGCTGAACCTGACTCAGCCGGACCGCGGTGGTCGCGGTCCCGACGTAGCAGCCGTCCTTGCGGACCAGGAACTGGCCGGGTTCGAGCGATTCGCCGACGACCGTCTCGTCGACCGGGGTGAGCGGAGCCACCTTGAGCCGCAACTCGCCCACCTGCGTCCACGCGCCCGGAGCGGGGGTGACGGCACGGATCTGCCGGTCCACCGCGAGCGCGGGCAGATTCCACCGCACCCGCGCGGACTCCACGGTCACCTTCGGCGCGTGCGAGACGCCCTCGTCGGGTTGCGGAACCGGCCGCAGGGCCCCGTCCTCGATGCCGTCCAGCACCGAATCCAGCAGGACCGCACCACCTTCCGCGAGCCGGCCCAGCAACTCGCCCGCTGTGTCCTCGGCGCGGATCCGCTCGGTGACGACACCGAACACCGGTCCCGTGTCGAGTCCCTCCTCGAGCAGGAACGCACTGGCGCCGGTGACCTCGTCGCCGGCGGCGATCGCCGCCTGCACCGGGGCCGCGCCTCGCCAGGCGGGCAGCAGGGAGAAGTGCAGGTTCACCCAGCCGTGGCGCGGGACGTCGAGCACCGGGCGCGGCAGCAGCGCGCCGTAGGCGACCACCGGGCAGCAGTCGGGTGCGAGTTCTTCGAGCCTGGCGAGGAACTCGGGATCCGAGGCGCGCGCGGGCGTCAGCACCTCGATGCCGTGTTCGTCGGCCAGCAGGCCGACCGGCGACCGGGTCACCTTGCGGCCGCGACCGGCGACCGCGTCGGGTCGGGTCACCACGGCGACGACCTCGTGTCGCTGCGAGGCGAGCAGCCTGGCCAGCGAGGGGACGGCGGGTTCCGGCGTACCGGCGAAGACGATCCGCATGTCAGCGGCCCCCCGCCCGCGCCGCGGACTCGGTGGAGACGGTGATACCAGCCCGGAACCAGTCCGACGCGCGGATCGCCCGCATCGCGTCCTTGCGGTCGGCGGGTTCGAGCCGCGTGAGGAACAGGACACCGTCGAGGTGGTCGGTCTCGTGCTGGACGCAGCGCGCCATGAGGCCCTCGCACTCGAAACTCACCGGCTCGCCGTCCATCGTGAAGCCGTTCGCCCGCACGGTCAGCGCGCGCCGGCAGTCCGCGCGCACCCCGGGAATCGACAGGCAGCCCTCTGGGCCGATCTGCTCCCCCGACCCGAGCACCTCGTAGGTCGGGTTCACCAGATGTCCGGACATTCCGCCGCAGTTGTAGGCGAAGACACGCAGGCCGACGCCGATCTGGGGGGCCGCGATGCCGGCGCCGCCCCGGTCGCGCATGGTGTCGGTGAGGTCCTCGACCAGCTGCGCCAGCTCGCGGTCGAAGTCGACCACCTCGTCCGCGCGGGTCCGCAGGACGGGATCGCCGAAGAGGCGAACGGGCTGAATACTCACGAGGCTGCTCCCACGGTGTGCGCCCGCCGTCTCCGCGGGTCCGATGTCACGAACAGTCTAGGGAAGCCCGGGACCGTCCCCGACCACACCGTGCGAGGAGCGTGCCCCGTCTCGGCCCCCGCCCAAGTGACCGCTGCGCCGGATTCGACCTGTTCCGGCCGTCGAATACGTGAATTGTTCACGAATACAGGGCGTGTAATCCCACCCAATCGCGTTTTGGGGGTATTGACTGTGACTGTTGTTCGGTCCGGCGGCGCGCGAGGCGATGAATTGCGGCCGCCGGCCCCTGGGAATTGTCGCGCACTCATCTGGAGGTTGTTATGGCCGCTACCGACAACAAGTTGACCAAGGCCTGGGAGGGCAAGACTCTCGAGGAGATTGCCGAGGCACCAGTTTCGGCTCTTCAGGGCGTCAGCGAGGGCGATGCCGAGCATCTCCTGGCAGCGTTCAACATCAAGACGGTGGCCGACCTCGGCACCAACAAGTTCTTCCTGTGGGCTCAGGCCTTCGCCAAACTGGCCGAATAGTTCCGCATTTCACCAACGCCGAATTCGGCGGCGCGATGTCGTGCCGCCGAATTTGGCGTTCGGTACTTTCGGGTCAGCGCCCGATCATTCCCGCCATTCCGGTGCCCAACGGAACCGATTGGCACGGCGCGACCGGCGACGAGGGGTCGACCGCCCCGACCACGAGCGACACCGCGAACGGGTCGTACACCATGTTCATGTGGCCGGTCATGTCCTGTGGGCAGCGGTCCTGAACGAGAATGTTCTCGGCGCCGGGACCGTGGAGTGCCACGTTCGAGAACGGCTGGATCATTTCGTCGAATCGGGTACCGATGGTGACGTACTGCACGCCCGGCACGGTGTCGGAGCCCGCGTTCAGTTCGTTGAGGAAGTCCGAGCCCTGCATCTGCTGGGCGACGGCGGTGGTGGTGACCAACCCGGCCGCGTCGGCTCCGCCCGGCACCGATTGCACGAGGGGCACCAACCCGTAGAACACCCCGCCGTAGCTGGGTGAGGCGACGCCGATCCACCGGTCCACCACCGCGGACCCGCCGAGCCGGTTGACGAAGTAGCGGGTCACGGTCGCGCCCTGCGAGTAGCCGACGAGGTCGACCTTCGCGGCGCCCGTCGCCTCCAGCACACGGTGGGTGAACTCGGACACCTGCCCGGCACTGAGGTACATGTCCTCGGTACCGAACGACCTGGCCCCGGGCTTGCCCCCGTAGTTCAGCGCGAAGACGCAGTAGCCGCGATCCTTCAGTCGGGGCGCAATCTCCGACCAGTCCGAGTAGGCATTGGCGTCACTGCCGTGCGCGAGGATCACCGGATTCGGGTGTGCCGCGGAGGGCCGGCACGAGAAGTCGTTGGTCCCGGCCGGCGCGCTGCCGGGATGAGCGTCGGCATAGTTCGCGGCGTCGAGATGGGTGCTCTGGGGCGGACCGACCGACGCCGGCACCTCCGACAGCGAGGCAGCGCCGACTGCGTGCGCCGCAGCGGGAATCGCGAGCAACGCGGCGATCAGCACGCCACCGCAGGCTACGAGGGTGCGCCTCATGTGATCCCTCCCCCGACGGGCCGGACACCTGACCAGTCAATCCATCATGTCGCCCGGCGGGCAACACTCCGAGCTCTGGAAGGTCACGGTTCCAGCACGGCTGGAACAAGATTCGATCTAGGGCGAGGTCGCATCGCCGTTCGAGGAGTCCTCGTCACCGCCCTCGCCAGCAGGTCGCGGCTCGTCCGCGAGAATCCGATAGATCGTGCGCCGGGCCTCGACCAGCACCTCGCCTGCCGCTCTGGCCTGCGGGACGGTCCCTACCGCGGCGACCTGACCCACCGCTCCCATCAGCTGCCGGACCAGATCGCGCAGGTCCCGAGCCTCGGGGCCCACTTCGGCGGACACGTCCGCCCACGGGTCGCCGAGTTCGTCTCGATGCTCCTCGATGTAGGCGGTCCCGGCCTCGGTCAGGCGTGCGGTCTTGCGCCCGGACACCCGCTCGATGAGCACCAGCCCCTCGTCCTCGAGCTGCGCGAGCGCCGGGTAGACGGACCCGGGGCTCGGCTTCCACAGCCCGTTGCTGCGTTCGGCGATCCGCTGGATCAGTTCGTATCCGTGCTTCGGCCCCTCGGCCAGCAGCAGCAGGACCGCCGCGCGGACGTCACCGCGCCGACCGCGACCGCCGCGTCCGCGGCCTCGCCCGAATCGCTCGCGGCCGAACCCGTCCTCGCCGTGGGGCCCACGACGCCCGGGCCCGAATCCCGCGCCAGCCCCGAACGCGTCCGGCCCGAAGCCGTCTCGCCGGCGGTCGCGGCCCGCATGTCCCGGGTGGCGACGGCCTCGCCCCATGTCTCGTTGAGAGTGCTCCATGTCAGTCTCCTCGACTGTCGTCAGCCCGATCGGCTGTCTTATCGATTACCCTTTCGACGATATATCGACAATAGCTCGACTGCAAGGGTCTGCTCGATCACAACTCGCCGGCTCATGCGAGGGGAGCCGCCCGTGTCGACAACACGGACGGCTCCCCCGTCGATCAGCGCGAGCGGCTCACTCGCCGGTCAACGCCGCGCGCACCCGATCGGTGTCCGCCTGCGACCACCCGGGATCGGGGAGGATCCGAGCCCAGATGTCGGCGGCATCCGCGCCGTACGCGTGACCGTGCCCGGAGGGGACGTCGGCCGAGAACACCATGTCGAGGGTGACCTGCCAGAACGTGACGAGCGGCAGCCATCGCATATTCGGGTCCACGTCGGACCCGCGCGGCTCCCTCAGCCACGCCGGTTCGTTGAACAGCAGCGACGGCGACCACCACACGATCGGATCGCTGGCGTGCTGCCAGTACACGACGCGGCGCGGTCCCCACTCGGTGCCCAGGTCGAGGTCCGCAGGATCGGAGGCGAACCGGACGGATCTGCCGTCGTCGATCACCGGAAGGATCTCGGCCGAACCGGAGTCCCGGTCGGCCGTCACCTCCTGCCACTGCGGGGTGAAGTTCGGCGTCCCCACCCACAGCCCACCATCCACCCGGGTGGCCATGTCCTGGTAGCCGGCGAACGCGTTCTGGCCGCCGTAGGAGCCGAGGCTCTCGCCGAACACCACGAGCTTCGGCCGGGACTCGACGGGCAGGTCGATCCAGCGCGCGAAGACCGCGTTGAACAGGGCCCGGCCGGCGACCTGCGGGGTCTTCCGATCGGCGATGAAGGCCAACGGACTGGGCAGGAACGAGTACTGCATCGACGCGATCGCCGTGTCCCCCGCCTCGAGGTACTCCAGCGAGGACGCGACGTTCTGGTTCACCCATCCACGCCCCGTGGTGGTGTTGACCGCCAACACCTTTCGCTCCCACGCCTTGGTGCGGTCGAGTTCGGCGACCACCAGATCGGCGACGGACGCCACCGAGTCCGCGGACCCGCGGCCGGCGTAGACGCGGACCGGTTCGATCGCCGGGCGTCCCGTCACCGCCTCGATCTGCGCGGCGTCGGGACCGCGGCCGACGAAGGTGCGCCCCTCCTGGCCCAGGGTGTCCCAGGCCTGCGCGGACGCGGGCGACCCGCTCCGCTCCGGCGCCGTCGGCTCCACCACGCCCGGGGCGGTGTCGTCGTCCGCGCCGGAGAAACTCCAGTTGGCGAACGCGATCAGGCCGTTGTACAGCGCACCGTTGACCACCAGCACGCCGAGCGCCACGGCCACCACCAGACCGGCGATGTTCGCGGCCGGTCGGGGTACGAAGCGCCTGGCGACCGCGCTCAGCCTCCTGGTGCCGGCCCGCAGCCCCCGCGCGACCTCGAGCAGCACGAACCAGACCACCGCCGCGATGAGGAACACCAGCAGAATGTTGGCCTCGTTCGTCGGTTCGACGGCGACGAGGCCACGAACGTAGTTCTGCGAGCGCGCACCGAGCACAAGGAAGGCCGGCACCACGACCAGCGTCGCGAGCCCGAGCCCCCACCAGCCGATCCGGCGGGTGCGCGCCGACCACGCCGGAGCGACCCCACAGGACCGCACCAGCCAGGCAGCCAGGCAGCCGAGACCGTAGCCGAGGGCCACCGAGATTCCGGTCGCGACGCCCTGCAGGTACCACGCCCGCGGCAACAGCGACGGGCTCAGCGACCAGGTGAAGAACACCAGCGCCGCCGCCAGACCGACGGGATGCAGGCGGCGCCCATAGCGGCGCAATCGGTTTCGAACGAGCTGGACTCTGGACGCGGGGTCCGGCGCGGGCGCTGGGCTCGCGTCCGCGTCGACCGTCTCGAGGGATGCAGTCACGATCGCCAAGACTAGGGCCCGGGTGCGTCCCGAGCGGCGCGCATCAACCGATTGTGACGGGGTCCATCTGCACCCGGACCGATCCCGACTCACGACGGGCACCGCGAACCGCCTGCGCCTGGCCCAGCGCCGCGGCCAGCGCACCACCCTGACCGCGAGGCACCCGCAACAACATCCGTTCGACCTCCACCGGCTCCGGGCCGTCGCCGGCGAACGGCAGCCGGGCTCCGGGCGGCAACGGAACCGGCCCGAGCAGCTCCACCGAGTCGGGCAGGTGCGCGCCGGCCAGCAGGTCCTCGATCGCCGCGCGCGTGCCGTCGACGGCGGCCAGGTGCACCGCGGGCGGGAACCGGACCTCCGCCCGTTCGGCCAGCTGGGCGTGGGCGGCGCCGACCGGATCCCAGCGGACCAGCGCCTGCACCGTCGGCAGGCCGGAGTCCGCGACCACCACCACGCGCCCGCCCTCGCTCGCCGGCCGCACCAGCGATCCCGCCGTCATCCAGCGCCGGAGCGTCTCCTCCTCGGCGCGCAGGTCGGCCCGTCCGAGCAACGCCCAGCCGTCGAGCAGCAGCGCCGCCCCGTAGCCGCCGGGCATGATCGGCTCGGCGCCGACGGTCGAGACGACCAGGGACGCACCGGCTTTGACGGTCGTGACGACCTCACCGCCTCCGGAGGTGAGCACCGGGACGCCGGGGAAGGCCCGGCCGAGTTCCTCCGCGGTGCGGCCCGCCCCGACCACCACGGCACGCAACGAGCGGGCGCCGCACGCGTGGCACCGGTGGTTGGCGTCGGCGACCCCGCACCAGCGACAGGTCGGGGTGCCCGCCCCGTCCGGTCCGGCCGCGGTCGGCAGCGACAGCGGGCCGTTACAGCGTCGGCACCGGGCCGGCGCACGACACTTCCCGCACGCCAGCGACGGCACGTAGCCGCGGCGCGGCACCTGCACCAGTACCCCGGCGCCTGCGGCGAGCGCCTCCCGGGCGGCCGCGAAGGCCACCGCCGGCAGCCGCGCCGCCCTGGCCCCGGGGTCCCGTGCCAACGCATGGTCGCTGTCGGCCAGCGCCGTGACCTGCGGAGCCCGCGCCCGCACCTGCGGCCGCGCGGCGACGAGGTCGTGCGCCCAGCCGGAGTCCACCAGCGCCTGCGCCTCCGCGGTCCGGGCGTGCCCACCGAGGACCACCGCGCAGCCGGTTCCGTGCCCGCGCAGCAACGCGACCTCCCGGGCGTGCGGGTACGGGGCGCGCGGTTCGGAGTGGCTGTCGTCGCCGTCGTCCCACACGGCCACCAGCCCGAGGTCGGGCACCGGCGCGAAGACCGCGCTGCGGGTGCCGACCACGATCCGGGCGTTCCCGCGCAGCGCGGCGAGCCAGCGCCGGTAGCGCATCGCCGGGCCGAGGCCGGCGGCCAACGGGACGACCAGGTCGTCCCCCGCGACGTCCACGCAGGCGGCCGCGACCCGGTCCAGGTCCTTCTGATCCGGCACCACCAGCACCGCGGACTGCCCACGCCGGGCCACGACCACGGCCAGTTCCGCCAGCCGCATCGGCCAGTCGTCTCCGGGCAGTGCCTGCCACACCGCGCGTGGGCCGCGGCCTGCCGCGACCGCGGCGACGAACCCCGCACCGTGCTGGTACTCGGCCCAGGGCCCCGATGCCGGGACCGGCAGGTCGGCGACGGCGGCCGGCGGTGCCGGCGGGGTCTCCCCCTCCACCCGCGCGTGCCGGGGCGGGACCGCGAGCCGCAGCACGTCCGCCCTGGTTCCGGCGTAGCGCGCCGCGACGGCGTCGACCAGCGTCGCGACCTCGTGGGTGAGTACCCGCTCGGGCGACACCACCCGGTCCAGCCAGCCGAGTTTGCCGGGGTGCTCGCTGACCGCGATCCGCTGCACCAGGAAACCGTCGACGAGTCGGCCCGCGAACCGGACCCGGACCCGGACACCCGGCTGGGCCTGCTCGTCGAGCTCACGCGGGACCAGGTAGTCGAACTCTCGGTCGAGGTGCGCGAGCGGCAGCATCGGCAGGATCCGGGCCACCGGCAGTTCGGCGGCGGGTTCGCGGGCCGCCGTCACCGCGCCGCCCGCGGACAGAAATCCTGCCCGAGGGTCCGCCACAGAACACACGAGCCGCCCACCGTGATCGGTGAGCGGCTCGCGGCAGGGTGCATCTAGAGCCCGGCGGCCGCGCGCAGCTTCTCGGCGCGGTCGGTGTGCTCCCACGGCAGGTCGATGTCGGTGCGACCGAAGTGCCCGTACGCCGCGGTCGGCGCGTAGATCGGGCGCAGCAGGTCCAGGTCGCGGATGATCGCGCCGGGACGCAGGTCGAAGATCTCGGTGATCGCCGACTGGATGCGCGCGGGATCGACCTTCTCGGTGCCGAACGTCTCCACGAACAGCCCGACCGGTGCGGCCTTGCCGATCGCGTACGCGACCTGCACCTCGATGCGCTCGGCCAGCCCCGCGGCGATCGCGTTCTTGGCCACCCAGCGCATCGCGTACGCCGCGGACCGGTCCACCTTGGACGGATCCTTGCCGGAGAACGCGCCGCCGCCGTGACGGGCCATGCCGCCGTAGGTGTCGACGATGATCTTGCGGCCGGTCAGTCCGGCGTCGCCCATCGGGCCGCCGAGCACGAACTTGCCCGTCGGGTTGACCAGCAGGCGCACGTCGGAGGTGTCCAGGCTCGGCACGTCGATGTCGGCGAGCACCGAACCGAGCACCTTCTCGCGGATGTCCGGGGTGAGCAGGTTGTCGAGGTCGATGTCCGCCGCATGCTGGGTGGACACGACCACGGTGTCGAGCCGCACGGCCTTGTCGCCGTCGTACTCGATGGTGACCTGGGTCTTGCCGTCGGGACGCAGGTACGGCAGCACGCCGGTCTTGCGGACCTCCGTGAGCCGACGCGAGAGCCGGTGCGCGAGCGCGATCGGCAGCGGCATCAGCTCGGGCGTGTCGGTGCAGGCGTAGCCGAACATCAGGCCCTGGTCGCCCGCGCCCTGGCGGTCGATTTCGTCGTCGGTGACGCCGTCGACGCGTGCCTCGTGCGAGTGGTCGACGCCCTGCGCGATCTCCGGCGACTGCGCGCCGATGGCGATGTTCACGCCACACGAGTTGCCGTCGAAGCCCTTGGCCGAGGAGTCGTAACCGATCTCGAGGACCTTGTCACGGACGATCTTCGGGATGTCGGCGTACGCGGAGGTGGTGACCTCGCCGGCCACGTGGACCTGACCGGTGGTCACCAGCGTCTCGACGGCGACGCGGCTGCGCGGATCCTGCTCGAGCAGGGCGTCCAGGATGGAGTCGCTGATCGCGTCACAGATCTTGTCCGGATGTCCCTCGGTCACGGACTCGCTGGTGAATAGCCGACTACCGGACTTGCTCACAGATCTCCCTCTCGCCAACTTCGATGTGTACCGCGCACAACGCCCGATCCCTTGAGGACCCTAGTGTGCGGCGGGGCGGATATGAACCATTGAAATCAAGCATTGCGCGAACAGCCTGTGTTCACAGTACGAGCACCGAGCTCATCCGGCACTGCTGGCCCCCGGCGAGCCGGCCGTGGTCAACAGCGCGGACACCGCGTCGAGTACCCGGCTCGCCATCAGCGCCTTCGAACCGTGCGCGATGGCGCGCTCGGAACCGTCCGCACCGAGCAACCAGCCGTCGTTGTTGTCGACCTCGAAGGCCTTGCCCTCGCCGACCGCGTTGACCACGAGCAGGTCGCAGCCCTTGCGGGCGAGCTTGGACCGGGCGTGCGTGAGCACGTCGCCGTGTGCGTCACCGGTCTCCGCGGCGAACCCGACGATCGCCGCGGTGTTCGGCAGACCGCCGTCGCGGCGGGACTGCACGAGCCCGGCGAGGATGTCGTCGTTGCGGGTCAGCGGGATGGTGTCGGGCTCGTCGGCACCCTTCTTGATCTTGCTGGTCGCGACGGTCGCGGGCCGGAAGTCCGCGACGGCGGCGGCCATCACCACCGCCTCGGCCCCGATCGCGGCCTTGTCGACGGCCTCGCGCATCTCCTGCGCGGTCCGCACCCGGACCACCGTCACCGACGCCGGGTCGACCAGGTCCGCGGTGTAGCCGGCCACCAGCGTGACCTGCGCGCCGCGCTGCGCGGCAAGCCGCGCGATCGCGTAACCCTGCTTGCCCGAACTGCGGTTACCCAGGAAGCGCACCGGGTCGAGGGGTTCACGGGTGCCGCCGGCCGAGACCAGGATTCGCCGGCCGGCGAGGTCCTGGGGCAGCGCGTCGGCGCGCTCGAGCAGGAGATTGGCCAGGCCGACGATCTCGTCGGGTTCCGGGAGTCGGCCCGCACCGGTGTCCTTGCCGGTCAATCGCCCGGACGCGGGCTCGATCACCGTGATCCCTCGCGCGCGCAGCGTGGCCACGTTCGCGACGGTGGCGGGGTGTTCCCACATCTCGGTGTGCATCGCGGGCGCGAACACGACCGGACAGCGCGCGGTCAGCAGCGTCGCGGTCAGCAGGTCGTCCGCGCGGCCGTGCGCCGCCCGGGCCATCAGGTCCGCGGTGGCAGGCGCGACGACCACGAGGTCGGCCTCCTGGCCGAGCCGCACGTGCGGCACCTGCGGGACGTCGGCGAACACGCCGGTCTGCACCGGATTTCCCGACAGCGCCTCGAACGTGGCGCGGCCGACGAACTCGAGCGCGGATTCGGTCGGGACGACCCGGACCTGGTGCCCGGCCTCGGTGAAGCTCCGGATGATCGAACAGGCCTTGTAGGCCGCAATTCCGCCGCCCACGCCGACGACGATGCGTCGGGGTGAACCGGCGGAATCCGAATCGCTCTCGGTCACAGCGAGGGGCCCGGAGTGGAGCCTGCGGAACGACCCGGTCGTCCTGCCGTCACTGGCGTCACTCGCCTTCGGTGTGCTCGAGCAGGTCGGAGTGGATCTCGCGCAGGGCGATGGAGAGCGGCTTCTCCTGCAGACCCGGCTCGACCAGCGGTCCGACGTACTCGAGGATGCCGTCGCCGAGCTGGTTGTAGTAGTCGTTGATCTGCCGGGCGCGCTTGGCCGAGTAGATCACCAGGGCGTACTTCGAAGACGTGCGCGCGAGCAGCTCGTCGATCGGGGGGTTGGTGATGCCGAGCGGGGTGTCGTAGGCCGGCACGCCGTGGCGGTCGGCTTCGGACGTGACTGTCTGAGTGGCGCTCACTGGCGAATCTCCTGAAGTTCGGGGTATTGCGATGACACTGTGCCGCTACTGCGGACTACCGACTAGCAAGGATACCAACTGTTCGCACGCACGGTCGACGTCGACGTTCACCACGACTGTGTCGAACTCGTCCTTGGCGGCCAGTTCGACCCTGGCGGTCTCCAGCCGGCGCGCGACGACCTCGTCGGACTCGGTTCCGCGGCCGGTGAGCCGGGCGACCAGCTCCTCCCAGCTCGGCGGGGCCAGGAACACCAGGATCGCCTCGGGCATCGCCGCGCGGACCGCGCGGGCTCCGGCCAGGTCGACCTCCACGAGCACCGGATGTCCGGCCTCGAGCGCAGCGCGGACCGGCGCGGCCGGGGTGCCCGACCGCTGCAGCCCGCCGTGGATCTCCGCCCATTCGAGCAGTTCGCCGGCGTCGATCATCCGCTGGAACTCGGCCCTCGACACGAACCTGTAGTCCTTGCCGTCGACCTCGCCCGGGCGGGGTTCTCTCGTTGTCGCAGACACGCTGAAGACCAGGTCCGGGAGCCGTTCGTGGAGCTTGCGCACCACGGTCGACTTGCCCACGGCGGAGGGGCCGGCCAAAACTACGAGCCGGCCCCTCCGCGCTGTGCTGTCCCCGGCCACGTGCGCCGGGGTGGTCTTGCTGCCTGACACGTTGTTTGCGTCAGCCACCACGTTCTTTGCTCAGGCCTCGAAATCGAACCTGGTGAGCAGGGCCTTGCGCTGGCGGTCGCCGAGGCCGCGCAGGCGGCGGGTCGGAGCGATCTCCAGTTCGGTCATGATCTCCTGCGCCTTGACCTTGCCCACCTTGGGCAGGGCTTCGAGCAGGGCGGACACCTTCATCTTGCCGAGGATCTCGTCCTCTTCGGCGTCCTTGAGGACCTGCTTCAGGTCGGTGCCGCCGCGCTTGAGGCGCTCCTTGAGCTCAGCCCGGGCCTTACGGGCGGCAGCCGCCTTCTCCAAAGCAGCAGCGCGCTGCTCATCGGTCAACTGGGGAAGGGCCACGGTTCCTCCGTCTCGTCGTGTGCAAAATAGGTCTTCATCCACTGGATAACCAGCAGCGATAGCGACCGTACTCACGCTGACCGCCGATTGCTAACCCACCCCCTCGCGCGTCGCCGGAAATCCCGTCGGCTATGCGAGCCCGGACTCGACCTCGTCGCGGACCCGTTCCGCGGCCCCCCGGAGAGCCGCAACGGACGGTCCGTGCCGAAGCACGTCACGAGAAGTGTTGGGCAACAACAACTCTCGCGAATCGGCAAAGATCTCCGCGAGATCGGCCACGGTGGCGCCCTGAGCGCCGAGACCCGGCGCCAGGATCGGGCCGGAAAACTCCGACAAATCCAATCCGTGCCCGCGTGTCGCACCGATCACCAGGCCGACCGTGTCACGGCCGTCACGGTTCTGCGCGGTCGCCGCGTCCACGATCGACTGCGCGACCGATACCGTCTGGTCTGCGGAAACAGCGTCCGGTATCCGCGCACCCTGGAGCACGCCGCCCTCCGGGTTGGAGGTGCGGGCGAGCACGAACAGGCCGCGGCCGCCCTCGGTGGCCAACGTGACGGCCGGTTCGAGAGCGCCGAAACCCAGGTACGGCGACACCGTCACAGCGTCCGAGGACAGCGGTGAGCCGGGCCCGAGCCAGGCCTGCGAGTACGCGGCCATGGTCGAGCCGATGTCGCCGCGCTTGGCATCGGCGACGACCAGCGTCCCCGCCGCCCTGACCACCGAGATGGTGCGTTCGAGCACCGCGTACCCGGCGGCGCCGTACGCCTCGAAGAACGCCACCTGAGGCTTCACCAGGGCCACGTCGCCGACGAAGGCCTCCACGCAGATCTCGGCGAAGGTCTCGACTCCCCCAGCGGTCTCCGGGAGCCCCCAGGCCCGCAGCAGGGAGGGGTGCGGGTCGATCCCCACGCACAGCCGACCCCGGGCCGCGACCGCGGCCCGGAGCCGATCACCCCAGCTGTGCTGGCTCACTGCTGTCCCGGCTCGCGCAGCGTCGCGTGCAGGTCCTGCAGGGAACGCACCCCGATGTCGCCCCGGATGCCCGCCTCGATGCCCTGCACTGCCGCGGAGGCGCCCTGAACGGTCGTGATGCACGGGATGTTCACCGACACCGCCGCGCTCCGGATCTCGTAGCCGTCCACGCGGGGACCCGAGTTGCCGTACGGGGTGTTGATCACCATGTCGACCTCCCCCGCCTTGATCTGCTCGACGATCGTGCGCGCACCCTCCGGCAGCTCCTCACCGGACTGCTTGTGCACCTGCTCGCAGGTGATGCCGTTGCGCCGCAACACGTCCGCGGTGCCCTCGGTGGCCAGGATCCGGAAGCCGAGGTCGGCGAGGCGCTTGACCGGGAAGATCAGCGACCGCTTGTCCTTGTTCGCGACCGAGACGAACACCGCACCGCTGGTCGGCAGCGAGCCGTACGCGGCGGTCTGGCTCTTGGCGAAGGCGGTGCCGAAGTCCGCGTCGATGCCCATCACCTCGCCGGTGGACTTCATCTCCGGGCTGAGCAGGGTGTCGACCCCGGTGCCGTCCGCCCGGCGGAACCGGTTGAACGGGAGCACCGCCTCCTTGACCGCGATCGGCGCGCCGGCCGGGGTGTTCCCGCCGTCGCCCTCGGCGGGCAGCACACCGTTCGCGCGCAGGTCCGCGATGGACTCGCCGAGCATCACACGGGCGCAGGCCTTGGCCAGCTGCACGGCGGTCGCCTTGGACACGAACGGCACGGTGCGGCTGGCGCGCGGGTTCGCCTCGAGGACGTAGAGGATGTCGTCCTTGAGCGCGTACTGCACGTTGAGCAGGCCCTTGACCCCGATCCCCTTGGCCAGGGCCTCGGTCGAGCGCCGCACGTTCTCGAGATCCGCCTTGCCGAGGGTGATCGGCGGCAGCGCGCAGGCCGAGTCGCCGGAGTGGATACCGGCCTCCTCGATGTGTTCCATCACGCCGCCGAGGTACACCTCGGTGCCGTCGCACAGCGCGTCGACGTCGATCTCGACCGCGTCCTCCAGGAACCGGTCCACCAGCACCGGGCGGTCGTCGGAGATCTCGGTGGCGCGGGCGATGTAGTCCTGCAGCGACTTCTCGTCGTAGACGATCTCCATGCCGCGGCCGCCGAGCACGTAGGACGGGCGCACCAGCACCGGGTAGCCGATGCCGCCGGCGATCTCGCGGGCGCCGTCGAAGGTGGTGGCGGTGCCGAACTTCGGTGCGGGCAGGCCCGCCTCGGTGAGCACGCGACCGAACTCGCCGCGGTCCTCGGCGAGGTCGATCGCCTCGGGGCTGGTGCCCACGATCGGCACCCCGGCCTCCTTGAGGCGCTTGGCCAGGCCCAACGGCGTCTGACCGCCGAGCTGGACGATGACGCCCGCGACGGTGCCGGAGGCCGACTCGGCGCGGTAGACCTCGAGCACGTCCTCGAAGGTCAGCGGCTCGAAGTACAGCCGGTCGGCGGTGTCGTAGTCGGTCGAGACGGTCTCCGGGTTGCAGTTGACCATGACGGTCTCGTAGCCGGCCTCGGACAGCGTCAGCGCCGCGTGCACGCAGGAGTAGTCGAACTCGATGCCCTGGCCGATGCGGTTCGGGCCCGAGCCCAGGATCAGCACCTTGGGCCGGTCGGTCTGCGCGGCCACCTCGGACTCGGCGTTCGGGTCCAGTTCGTAGGTCGAGTAGTGGTACGGCGTCTTCGCCTCGAACTCCGCCGCGCAGGTGTCGACGGTCTTGTAGACCGGGTGCACCTTCAGCTCGTCGCGCAGGGCGCGGACCGCGTCCTCGCCGGCCGGGCCGTCGCCGACCTCGGGACGCAGCGCGGCGATCTGCCGGTCCGACAGGCCGTGGTACTTGGCCTGCCGCAGCGTCGCCTCGTCGAGGGCCTCGGCCGCCCGGACCTGCTCCCCCAGCTCGTGGATCTGCTGGAACTGGTCGAGGAACCACGGGTCGATCTTGGTGGACTCGAAGAGCTGCTCGACGGTGGCGCCGAGCGCGAACGCCTTCTCGATGCCGTACATCCGGCCGTCCTGCGGCACGCTCAGATCCGCGAGCAGGGCGTCCAGGCTCTCGGCCTCGACCTCCGGGCCGGTCCAGTAGCCGGCCCGCTTGGTCTCGAGCGAGCGCATCACCTTGCCGAAGGCCTCGGTGAAGTTGCGGCCGATCGACATGGCCTCGCCGACGGACTTCATGGTGGTGGTGAGGGTGCCGTCGGCGCCGGGGAACTTCTCGAAGGCGAACCGCGGCGCCTTGACCACGACGTAGTCGAGGGTCGGCTCGAAGCAGGCGGGGGTCTCGCCGGTGATGTCGTTGACGATCTCGTCGAGCGTGTAGCCGATGGCCAGCTTCGCCGCCATCTTCGCGATCGGGTAGCCCGTCGCCTTCGACGCCAACGCGGACGAGCGGGACACCCGCGGATTCATCTCGATGACGACCAGGCGGCCGTCGGCCGGGTCCATCGCGAACTGGATGTTGCAGCCGCCGGTGTCGACGCCGACCTCGCGCAGGATCGCGATGGAGAGGTCGCGCATCTCCTGGTACTCGCGGTCGGTCAGGGTCATCGCGGGCGCGACGGTCACCGAGTCACCGGTGTGCACGCCGACCGGGTCGACGTTCTCGATCGAGCAGATGATGACCACGTTGTCGCGGCCGTCGCGCATCAGCTCGAGCTCGTACTCCTTCCAGCCGAGGATGGACTCCTCGATGAGCACGTTCGCGGTGGGCGAGGCGGCCAGGCCGCCGCCGGCGATCCGGTTGAGGTCGTCCACGTCGTACGCCATGCCGGAGCCGAGGCCGCCCATGGTGAACGACGGCCGCACGACGACCGGGTAGCCGAGCTCGGCGACCGTGTCGTGCACCTCCTCCATGGTGAAGCAGACCCGCGAGCGCGCGGACTCGCCGCCGACCTTGGCGACGATGTCCTTGAACTTCTGCCGGTCCTCGCCGCGCTGGATGGCGTCGAAGTCGGCGCCGATCAGCTCGACGTCGTACTTCTCGAGGATGCCCTGCTCGTGCAGCGCGACCGCGGTGTTGAGCGCGGTCTGGCCGCCGAGGGTGGCGAGCACGGCGTCGATCTTGTGGCCCTGCTCCGCCTCGCGGGCGATGACCTTCTCGACGAATTCGGCGGTGATCGGCTCGACGTAGGTGGCGTCGGCGAACTCCGGGTCGGTCATGATCGTGGCCGGGTTGGAGTTGACCAGCGACACGCGCAGGCCCTCCTCGCGCAGCACGCGACACGCCTGGGTGCCCGAGTAGTCGAACTCGCAGGCCTGGCCGATGACGATCGGTCCGGAACCGATCACCAGGATGTGCTTGAGATCTGTGCGACGTGGCATTACTTCTTGACTCCCTCGAGCAGGCTGGTGAAGCGGTCGAACAGGTACGCGGCGTCGTGCGGGCCGGCGGCGGCCTCGGGGTGGTACTGCACCGAGAAGGCCGAGTCGTCGAGCAGGCGGACACCCTCGACGGCGCCGTCGTTGGCGCAGGTGTGGCTGACCACGGCCCGGCCGAACGGGGTGTCGAACTCCTGGCCGGCCTCGCCCTCGAGCGCGAACCCGTGGTTCTGGGCGGTGATGGCGATCCGGCCGGTGCCGTGCTCGATCACCGGGATGTTGATGCCGCGGTGACCGAACTTCATCTTGTAGGTGTCCAGGCCGAGCGCGCGGCCGAGGATCTGGTTGCCGAAGCAGATGCCGAACAGCGGCAGGCCCTGGCCGAGCACCTCCTTGGTCAGGTGCACCGCGCCGTCCGCGGTCGCCGGGTCACCGGGGCCGTTGGACAGGAACACCCCGTCCGCGCCGAGGTCGAGGATCTGCTCAAGGCTGGCGTTCGAGGGCAGCACGTGCACCCGGATGCCGCGCTGCGCGAACATCCGCGGGGTGTTGGTCTTGATGCCGAGGTCGATGGCCGCGACCGTGAACCGGGCCTCTCCGCCGGTCGGCTCGATGATGTAGCCGCTGTCGGTGCTCACCTCGCTCGCGAGGTCGGCACCGAGCATGGACGGCTGCTCCTTGACCGCCTGCAGCATCGTCGCGTCGTCGGTGAGCGCGGTACCGGAGAAGACCCCGGCGCGCATCGAGCCGCGGGTGCGCAGGTGCCGGACCAGCGCGCGGGTGTCGATGCCGGCGATGCCGACGACGCCCTGCGCGACCAGCTCGTCCTGCAGCGACCCGGTGGCGCGCCAGCTGGAGGTGCGGCGCGCGGGGTCGCGGACCACGTAGCCGGCCACCCAGATCTTGTTCGAGTCGCCGGACGCCTGGCGGCCCGCGCTCAGCGCCTCGCCGTCCTCGCTGTTCCAGCCGGTGTTGCCGATCTGCGGCGCGGTCGCGACCACGATCTGGCGGTGGTAACTGGGGTCGGTGAGCGTCTCCTGGTAGCCGGTCATGCCGGTGGAGAACACCGCCTCGCCGAGGGTCTGCCCCACGGCCCCGAAGCTGGTGCCGCGGAAGATCCGACCGTCCTCGAGGACCAGTGCCGCCGCTTCTGTACCCACATTGCTCACGCGTTCTCTCCGTTCAACACTCATCACGCGTTCTCTTCGCTCACCCAGGACGGGTACACACTCTTGTCGTCGCCACGGAATCCGGTGTCGATCTCCGTCCCGGTGGGCAGCTCCCACCGGATCACCAGGACCCCGTCCTTACTCATGACCTTGCCCGCGAGCCCGCGCTCGGTGCGGATCGCGCGGATCGACTCCTGCGGGATCCAGATCGCCGAGGCGCCGTCCCGTTCGAGCAGCACCCCGCGCTCGTACCGGCTCAGGTCGCCGGTGGCACGGAAACCGATGTCGCCGACCGCGATCCGGTCCTGCCAGCTCGGTGCCACCGTGCTGCCGACGTACAGGCCGGAGCTGGGCTCGATCAGCTGCTTGCCGAGTTCCGACGGGACCTGCGGCAGTTCGCCGATCGCGTCCCGCTGCCGGCGGGCCCGGCCCTTCCAGCCCCAGTACATCAGCGCGACCATCGCCACCCAGAAGGCGACGAAGCCGAGCGTCAGGAGGATCCGGTCCGTGCTCATGCCTGCACCTTCCCGTCGCGGACGGTGACGCGGCCGCGCAGCAGGGTGGTGGACACCCGCGCGCCGAACGTCATCGACTCGTACGGGGTGTTGTTCGCGACGGACGCCAGGTCCGGCCCGTGCACCGTCCACTCGTGGTCGGGATCGACCAGGGTGAGGTTCGCCGGTTCGCCGACGGCGATCGGCCGGCCCTGGTCGGGCAGGCCGACGATCTCGGCGGGACGCTCGCTCATCACCTTCGCGACGCCGCGCCAGTCCAGCAGGCCGGACTCGACCATGGTCCGCGCGATGACCGCCAGCGAGGTCTCGAGCCCGAGCATGCCCGGCCGCGCGGCCGAGAACTCGCAGCACTTGTCCTGCTCCGCGTGCGGGGCGTGGTCGGTGGCCACGCAGTCGACGATGCCATCGGCAAGTGCCTGCCGCAGCGCCGCGACGTCGGAGGCCTCGCGCAGCGGCGGGTTCACCCGGTTCACGCCGTCGTAGGTCTCGAGCCGCGAGTCGTCGAGCAGCAGGTGGTGCGGGGTCACCTCGGCGGTGATCGGGATGCCCTGCCCCTTGGCCCACTTCAGCAGCTCGACGGTGCCCGCGGTGGACGCGTGGCAGATGTGCACGCGCGCGCCGGCATCACGGGCCAGCAGCGCGTCGCGGGCGACGATCGACTCCTCGGCCGCCCGCGGCCAGCCGCCGAGTCCGAGCCGCGCGGCGGTCGGGCCCTCGTGCGCGACGGCGCCGACGGTCAGTCGCGGCTCCTCCGCGTGCTGGGCGATCAGGACCCCCAGGGCGCTCGAGTACTCGAGCGCGCGCCGCATGATCAGCGGGTCGTACACGCAGTGGCCGTCGTCGGAGAACATCTTGACGGCGCCGACACCGGCGGCCATGGTCGCCATCTCGGCGAGCTGCTTGCCCTCGAGTCCGACGGTGACCGCGCCGACCGGGTGCACGTCGACCAGCCCGACCTCCTGCCCGCGCCGCCACACGTGGTCGGTGACGACCACCGAGTCGGCGACGGGGCTGGTGTTGGCCATCGCGAAGACGGCGGTGAAGCCGCCGAGCGCGGCCGCGGCCGAACCGGTCGCGATGGTCTCGGTGTCCTCGCGGCCGGGCTCACGCAGGTGCGTGTGCATGTCGACGAAACCGGGCAGCAGCACCTGGCCGCCCGCGTCGATGACGTCCGCGCCCTCGGGTGCGGTCAGGCCGGCGCCGATCTCGCGGATCTCGCCGCCGGAGACGAGCACGTCCCGCGGTTCGCCCTCACCGTAGATCCGGGCGCCGACGATCAGTACGTCGTTCGCGTTCACGCTTGCAGAAGTCACAGCGCCGCCGCCTCCTCGGTTCCGACCAACAATCCGAACAACACCGCCATGCGGACGTGAACTCCATTCGTAACCTGTTGCAACACTGCAGTTTTCGGTGAATCAGCGACCGCGGACGCAATCTCCATGCCGCGCAGCATCGGGCCGGGATGCAGGACCACCGCATGCTCGGGCAGCAGCGCGAGCCGACGCTCGGACAGCCCGTAGGTGATCGAGTACTCGCGCGGCGACGGGAAGAACCCGCCATTCATCCGCTCGGCCTGCACCCGCAGCATGAGCACCGCGTCGGCGCCGGGCAGTTCCGCGTCCAGCGAGTGCGAGACGGTCACCGGCCAGGTGGACACGCCGACCGGCAGCAGGGTCGGCGGCGCGACCAGCACCACCTCCGCGCCCAGCATGGAGAGCAGGAAGGCGTTCGAGCGGGCCACCCGGCTGTGCAGGATGTCGCCGACGACGAGGATCCGCTTGCCCTCGATCGTGCCGAGGCGCTGACGCAGGGTCAGCGCGTCGAGCAGGGCCTGGGTGGGGTGCTCGTGGGTGCCGTCGCCGGCGTTGATCACGGCCGGTCCCCCGCCGTTGCCGTCGCCGGTCCACTCCGCGATCCGGTGCGCGGCACCCGACGCGGGGTGGCGCACGATCAGCGCGTCGGCGCCGGCGGCGTGCAGGGTCAGCGCGGTGTCGCGCAGGGACTCGCCCTTGGACACCGAGGAACTCGACGCGCTGACGTTGATGACGTCCGCGCTCATCCACTTGCCCGCCACCTCGAACGAGACGCGGGTGCGGGTGGAGTTCTCGAAGAAGACGGTCATCACCGTGCGCCCGCGCAGGGTGGGCAGTTTCCGGACCTCGCGGCCGAGCAGCGCCTGCTGGAACCGCTCCGCCTCGTCGAGCAGCCCGGTGGCGGACTCCTTTGTCAGGTCCGTAACCGAGAGAAGATGCTTCACTTGTTCACTCCAGAGCCCTGAGAAGTATTCGCTCCACCGCTCAGCGTCACGCTGTCAACGCCGTCGTGCTCGACCAGCAGCACCTTGACGTCCTCGGTGCGCGCGGTCGGGACGTTCTTGCCGACGTAGTCGGCCCGCAGCGGCAACTCGCGGTGACCGCGGTCGACCAGCACGGCGAGCTGCACGGCCTTCGGCCGGCCGAGGTCGCGCAGGGCGTCGAGGGCGCTACGCACGGTGCGCCCGGAGAACAGCACGTCGTCGACGAGGACCACCAGCGCGTTGTCGACGCCGCCGTCGGGCACCGAGGTGCGCTCGAGCGGACGGTGCGGCTTGGTCCGCAGGTCGTCGCGGTAGAGGGTGATGTCGAGCGAGCCGGTCGGTGGGCGGACCCCCGAGAACTCCTCGATCTTGCTCGCCAGCCGGGTGGCGAGGGTGGTGCCGCGGGTCGGGATTCCGATCAACACCACGCGGGGCGGATCGGTTTCGGCGTCGAGCGCGGTCTTCTCGATGACCTGGTGCGCGATGCGCGCGATCGTCCGACCTACGTCGGCAGCAGAGAGCAGCTCCCTGGTGACAGGGTGATCCTGAGCCGACGACTCGGCGGAGGATGGCTCGGGCGTGAGCAAGCTGGACCTCCTTCTCCGCCTCTCGGGACGGGTCGTTAAAGGATGTCTGACGTCGTCGAGCCTATCAGCGCGGCCGCCCCCGACCGGCAACGGTTCGGGGTGTGCTCAGCCACACTCGCGACCCCCGCGACGACGAACGCCACGGACCGGTGGTCGGTCCGTGGCGCCTCGGGTTCTCGGTGTGAACGTCAGTCGTCGTCGGCGGCGGTACCCGCGGCCGGCTCGGCCGACTCGGGGCGCTGGGAGGTCGCCGCGGCGGCCGCCCGCACCTGCGGTGCGACGAGCACGACCTGACCGAGCACGCCGTTGACGAAGGCAGGCGAATCGTCGGTGGACAGTTCCTTGGCGAGTTCGACTGCCTCGTCGACCGCGACCACCGGCGGCACGTCGGTGGCGTGGAACAGTTCCCACACCGCGATCCGCAGAATGGCCCGGTCCACGGCCGGCAGCCGGTCCAGGGTCCAGTCCTGCAGGTGGTCGGCGATGACGCGATCGAGCCGGTCCAGGTTCTCCGCGACACCGGTCACCACGGTGACGGTGTACGGGCTGACCGGTGCGACGGACTCGTCCTTGGTCGCGAGCTCTGATCGCTCGGTCGCCAGGTTCACCGGGTCGAGGTCGCGGGCCTCCGCCTCGAAGAGGAAGTCGACCGCGCGCTTACGGGCCTTGTGCCGGGCGCCGAGCTTCTTGTGACTACCGGACACGCTACGAGTTCACGCGGCCCAGGTAGTTGCCGTCACGGGAGTCGATCTTGAGCTTGTCGCCGGTGTTGATGAACAGCGGGACCTGCACCTCGGCGCCCGTCTCGAGGGTGGCGGGCTTGGTGCCGCCGGTCGAACGGTCGCCCTGCAGGCCCGGATCGGTGTGCTGGACGACCAGCTCGACGGTGACGGGCAGCTCGACGAACAGCGGCGCGTCCTCGTGAGTGGCGACCTGGACCTGCATGTTCTCGAGCAGGAAGCGCGCGCCGTCGCCGACCGTCGCCTCGTTGATGGCGATCTGGTCGTAGGTGTCGCCGTCCATGAAGACGTAGTCGCTACCGTCGTGGTACAGGTAGGTCATGTCGCGGCGGTCGACAGTGGCGGTCTCGACCTTGACGCCGGCGTTGAAGGTCTTGTCCACGTTCTTGCCGGAGAGCACGTTCTTGAGCTTCGTCCGCACGAAGGCGGGGCCCTTGCCCGGCTTGACGTGCTGGAACTCGATGATCTGCCAGAGCTGGCCCTCGATCTTCAGCACGAGCCCGTTCTTGAAATCACTGGTGTCAGCCACTTACTTCGCGTCTCCTTCAGACGATTGCGAGATCCTTGCTGGTGAGGGTGAGGAGCTCCGGCTCCTGCTCGCGAACAACGAGAGTGTCCTCGATCCTGACGCCTCCGCGCCCGGAGAAATACACACCCGGCTCGACAGTTACAGCCGCACCGGCTAGCAGTGTACCGGTGCCCAGCGCGCCGATCCCCGGTGCTTCGTGGATTTCGAGCCCGACGCCGTGCCCCAGACCGTGCACGAACAGCTCGCCGTAGCCGGCGTCCGCGATCACCGACCGGGCCGCGGCGTCCACCGCGGCGACCTCGACGCCGGGCGCCAGCGCGGCCCGTCCCGCGGCCTGGGCCCGGGCCACGAGGTCGTAGACCTCGCGCTGCCAGTCCGCCGCCGACCCGAGAACGTAGGTGCGGGTCATGTCCGAGTGGTAGCCACCCACCTCGGCGCCGAAGTCGAGCTTGACGAAGTCGCCGGTCGCCAGGACGGCGTCGGTGGGCCGGTGATGCGGGATCGCCGAGTTCGCGCCCGCCGCGACGATCGTCTCGAACGAGATGCCGTCGGCGCCGTGTTCGAGCATCAGGAACTCGAGTTCCCGCCCGACCTCGCGCTCGGTGCGCCCGGGCCGCAGCCCGCCGCGCTCGACGAGCACCGCCAACGCCAGGTCCGCGGACGCGCAGGCCCGGCGCAGCAGGGCCACCTCGTGCTCGTCCTTGACCATCCGCAGCCGCTCGACGAGGCCAGGGCTGCGGACGAACTCGAGGTCCGGCGCGACCGACTGCCAGCCGGCCAGCGCGTCGACCGTCACCACGTGACTCTCGAACCCGACACGCGCGCCCGGACCCTCGGCGAGCGCGCGGACCAGCGCCGGTGCACTCGACCGGTCGATGAGCGCGCGCAGATCCGGAACCTGCTCCCCCACCTGGATCACGTACCGCCCGTCGGTGCAGATCACCGTGCGGTCCTCGGCACCGGATCCGTCGCGGGCGTCGACCACGAGCGCGGCATTCGATCCGGTGAAACCGGTGAGATACCGGATGTTGAGCAGGTCGGTCACCAGCAGCGCGTCGACACCGCGCTCGGCCAGCACTGCTCGCAGCGCGGCGCGACGGGACCCGTGATCGGCGGTGGGCATCGTCCCAACTTACTGCCCCCGCGACCGTGACGGTGCCCACCATGTGGGTTAGGACACAGGCGTGTCCGCGCGGTCGTTACGCTGTCCGCATGAACTCGTGGCTTCTTCGTGGTCTCGGTATGGCATTGGTGCACGTGGTGACGCGTGTACTGCTCGGCGTAGCCGTCACCGAATGGCCCCTGCACGGCTCGACCCTGCGGTGGTTGGGCGTGGCGGTGGTGATCCTCGCGGCACTGATCTGGGCGGGACTCGACGGCATCCGGGACGCGCGTGCGCATCCGGGCGAGGAGGAGCAGGGTGCGGACCTGACCATGCGGTGGCTCAAGGCCGCCGTGGTCGCCGGTCTGCTCGCGGGCGCCGTCTCCTGGCTGGTCGGCTCGGTCTCCGACATCGCGCTCGGCGAGAACTCCCTCTTCTTCGAACTGACCTCCGGAGCCGCCTTCACCATCCTGCTGGTCTTCGTGCCCGCGATGGCCGCGGTCGCGGCGGGACGTTTCATCGTGCGCCGCGACGCGAAGAAGGCCGCGAAGTCCGCCGCCCCGGTCGCCGTCGGCGCGGGCGTGGGGGCCGCGGGCGCGGCCGGCGTGGAGGACTCCTCGGCCTGGTCGCACGAGAGCGACGACGAGGGCCAGTACGGCTTCGCCGAGGGCCCGTACAGCGAGGACGGCGCCGAGTACGAGTCGGGCGACTACACCGAGTCGCCGCAGGACGAGGGGCGTTACGACGAGAACGCGCCGACCGAGGTGTTCGAGGCGATCCGCCCGCAGGCCGACGACCGGACCGGAAGCCAGGGTTCGCACCGGGCCGAGTGACGCCGCCGGCGACCGTCCGACGTCGTCGACACACGCGAAGAGTCCCCCTCCCGGAATCGGGAGGGGGACC
>NZ_JBHZAH010000043.1:0-36291 GCF_042754225.1 Rhodococcus sp. NPDC059234 | reverse complement strand
GTGTCGGCGGTGTTCGTGATCAGGTCAAGATCGACGGACCGTCCGCGAGGTGCCCGAGGTCCGTCGGGTGCTCGGCTCCGAACTGCACACGAGCGCGACGAGTGTCACAGTGGCCAGACATGCGGTGGCCACGGTGAGCGAGAACGTGAACGTCACCCAGGTCTGCGGCACGGGCAGCAGCGCGATCGACACGACGACGTAGACGACGGCCACGCGTCGCAGCCGTCTCTCGTCGCGCAGTTGGTCAGCCATCCGCCGGGCTGTGTGCACCGGTGGCCCGCCCCGGTGGAGCGACACGCCGCCGGTGACAACCCGTCGCCAGGTGTGGAGGTTCAGGGCGAGCACCGCGAGGAGGAGCGCGAGCCCCGACAGCGACACCCAGTCCGGAACCTTCGGCTCGTCGAGTGGGGTGAACGGCAGGGTGACCATTGCGTAGAGCACCGCCCCCGAGGCCTCGATCGCCACCAGCCGCCGAGCCGGGCGCAGGTTCAACGGGCTCCGCACGGCGGGCTTCCGCTCTGTGAGCCGGTCACCCCGGGACCTCGGCGTTCTCCGACGTGGTGAGTATGTAGTTCTCCGCGTCGAACTCTGACGTTTCCCTGCGGAAGCGCCGGGTCTGGTCCGGCCAGATCGTGGTGATCCGGTTCCTCTCGTCCTGATACCAGCTGGTGCATCCGCCGTTTGCCCACACGCTGGGAGCGAGCCGTCTCTGCAGGTCGGCGTTGTACTCCTCCTGCCGGGATGCTTCGACGTCCACCGATCGCAGCCGAAGCGCCCGCATGAATCGGAGAGCGCCGAGCAGGTACGCGATCTGGGCCTCGATCATGTAGATCAGGCTGTTGTGCCCGAGGCCGGTGTTGGGTCCGGCCATCAGGTACAGGTTGGGGAACCCGGCGACGGTCGACCCTCGATAGGCCTGCGGGCTGCCGCCCCACACGTCCTCGAGGGAACTCCCGTCGGCCCCGAAGATCACCCGCGGATGAGACGCGTCGGTCACGCGAAAACCGGTGCTGAAGACGAGGACGTCCACGGCGTGCTCGTCGGCCACGCCGCCGTCGGTCGAACCGGTCCGCACGCGGTCGGGGCCGATGTCCCGAATCGGATCGGTGACGACCGTGACGTTGGGTTGTGCCAGTGCGGGGTAGTAGTTGTCGGAGAGGAGCACGCGCTTGCAGCCGAGTTCGTAGTCGGGTGTCAGCTTCCGGCGAAGCTCGGGATCGCGGACCTGGCGCTTCAGATGGTCCTCGGCCGACTTGCGGCCCACGTTGCGGAGCATCCTGTTGCCCATCAGTGCCGGCACGGACGCCTCGCGGGTGAGGTACTCGAACCTGCGGGTGAGGCGCTGCAGGACCGGCAGCCTCCGGTAGAGGGTCTGTAACCAGGCCGGTATCGCCCCGTCGTGGCGCGGCGTGATCCACGACGGCGTTCGCTGGAAGACGGTCAGGTGCGCGGCCTTTCGCGCAATCTCGGGAATGAACTGCACGGCGCTCGCCCCCGTACCGATCACTCCGACCCGAAGGCCGGACAGGTCCAACGAGTGGTTCCACCTGGCCGAGTGGAAGGACTCGCCGGCGAAGTTCCCGAGCCCGGGAAGCGGCGGGATCGACGGCTCGGAGAGCGGTCCCTGGGCCATCACGACGACGTTCGCGGTGAGCGGGCCTCTGCTCGTCTCGACGCGCCAGAGTTGGTTCTCCTGATCCCATTCCGCGCGTTGGAGCTCGCATCCGAATCTGATGTACGGACGTACCCCGAACTCGTCAGCACATCGTCGAAGGTAGGCGCCGATCTCGGGCTGGGGGGCGAACCGCCTGCTCCAGTCGGGGTTGGGGGCGAACGAGAACGAGTAGAGGTGCGAGGGGACATCACACGCACAACCCGGGTAGGTGTTGTCGCGCCATGTCCCGCCGACCTCGTGGTCTCGTTCGATCACGAGTAGATCGTCGCCGAAGCCGTTCTGCAGCAACTGAATTGCGGTTCCCAGGCCAGCGAATCCGGCGCCGACGACGAGGACGTTCGCATGCGCGTCCGTGAGCGGTGCGCCGGCGGTGGCCGTCTCGTGCGACGTGGCGGAGGGGGTCGCGCTCGGCCGCGGCCTCGTTACCGGTTTCCGGGTGTCGGTCATTGCGCTCCTCGATTCTGCGGCTTCCCGCCGCTCTGGGTGCGGTGTGTTCGGTCCCTACGAATGGCACAGTACATAAACGTTCGTGTTAAGGTCGAACGTAATAGAAACGAGCAATTAAGCGACTCGGGTAGGAGGCGGAATGAGGGTTCTGGCGCTGGGTGGTGCGGGGGCGATGGGCGCGGAGGCCGTTCGGACTGCGGTGCGGCTGCCGGGCGTGGCCGAGATCGTGGTCGCGGATCGCGACTACTCTGCGGCCGACGCTCTTGCCCGGGAGGTGTCCAATATCGGTGCGCCGGTGTCGCCCCGCAAGGTCGACGTGACCGATCGGCAGGAGCTGTACGCGGCACTCGACGGGGTCGACGTGGTGCTGAACACCGTTGGCCCGTACTACCGATTCGGGCTGACGGTGTTGCGGGCGGCGATCGAGACGGGCACGCACTATCTCGACATCTGTGACGACTGGGAGCCGACGCTGCAGATGCTCGAACTCGACGCCGAGGCGGCCGAGGCGGGCGTCTGCGCAATTGTGGGCATGGGGGCGAGCCCGGGCGTGAGCAATCTGCTCGCGGCGCGGGCGGTTCGCGAGCTCGACAGTGTCGTGGACGTCTACACGGCCTGGCCGGTCGAAGGTCCGGGTGCGGGGAGTGCGGACGACGCGGATGCCCAGTTGACGGGTCCGGACGGCCGACCGTCTGCGGCGGCGGTGCACTGGATGCAGCAGATCAGCGGGACCGTAGCGGTGGTGCGGGATGGGCAGATCGCGCAGGAGGCGCCGTTGCGGGCCGTTTCACTGTCGTTGCCCGGCGGGCGCAGCGGAACTGCCTACACAGTCGGGCACCCCGAGCCGGTGACGCTTCGGCGCACGCTTCGGCCGTCCGGTGACTCGGCGAACCTGATGGTCATCACGCCGGGGACGGCCGCCTACCTCGATGTTTTGCGCACCGACATCGACAAGGGACGACTGACGAACGAGACCGCGGCGGCGGATCTGGCGAGCCCGTCGCTTCGGCGGGGGGTCCGTTCGATGGCGCGGGCCGCGAAGTTCAAGTCGCCGGGCACCTTGCCGCCCTTCTTTGCGGCCGCGATGGGCATCAAGGACGGGCAGCGGTACACGGCACTGGCGCACCTCGGGGACGACACCGGGGACGGCACCGGCCTGGCGTCGCTGACCTCGGACATGGCGAGGGCCACGGGAATTCCGTTGGCGCTGGGACTGTCCCAGATCGTCGACGGCGCGGCAGTTCGGGCGGGGGTGCACCCGCCGGATGCGGTCGTCGACCCGGACCGCTTCTTCCACGACCTGGCCGCGACCGTCGGCGGAGACGGATCAGGCACCAGCGTGGTCGTGGAACTCGAACGGGCCGGCGGGGCCGCATAGGTTCCGGCCCCGACGACGTGTCCCGAACTACGGGCAGCAGAAGGGAATCGAGAACATGGGCGTGACGAACGATCGGCCGGCCGTCGCTCCGTCCTTTGTGGGTGGCGCCGGCGAGCCGCTGGTCCTGCTCCACGGAGCGACGATGTCGTGGCGGGTGTGGGAACCGCTTCTTCCACTGCTCGCACCGCACCATCGCATCCTCGCCCCGACGCTTCCCGGTCATGCGGGCAGCCCGGCAACTGCGCCGGTCATGACGCTGGCCGACCTCGTCGACTCGGTGGAGTCGGCCATGGACGACGAGTCCGTCCCGACGGCGCACATTGCGGGAAACTCCCTGGGTGGCCTGGTTGCGATGGAACTCGCACGCCGGGGACGGGCCCGGACGGTCGTCGCGATCTCGCTGGCGGGCGGCTGGACCCCGGAAGGCGGCACGGCCGTCGCGCGGACGGTCTCCGGCGGGCAGAATCTGGTGCGGAGGATCCGCCCGATTCTCCCCGTCGCGATGAGGGTGCCGTGGATGCGACGGCTCGCATTCCGCGACGTCGCGCGCGACGGCGCGCGTCTGAGCGCTGGCCGAGCCGTTCGATCGCTGTGTGCGACAGCCGACTCCACTCTGTTCGAGCACTTCCACGAGGTGGCCGTTGCCGGGCCCTATCCGGGGGGCGACGCGCCCGTCCTCATCGTCTGGCCGACGCGGGATCGCATCATCCCGCTGCGTCCTCACGGGATCGGTTGGCGCTCACTCGTTCCCGGAGCCACCTGGAGGGTGATGGGCGGGGTCGGGCACGTTCCGATGCTGGACGATCCCGAGCGGGTCGCGCGCACCATTCTCGAGTGGACTCGGCCGCACGCCTGTGGGTGAACACCCGGTTCAGGCGCACGACTCGGCGATCCGCGCGAGAGCGTCGCGATCCGCCGCGGTGATCGGCAGGCCGTAGCGGGTGGCGGCGGTGAGGTACTTGCCCGCGTAGAAGCAGTGGTAGGCGGGGTTCGGCGGCAGCCAGGCCGCGGGCGTCGAGTCGCCCTTGGCCTGGTTGTCGGGGCCGTCGACGGCGAGCAGGTTGAAGGTGACGTCGTTGGCGAAGATCCGGCGTCGGTCGGGCGGCCAGCGCGCGGCGCCGAGGTCCCAGGCGGCGGCGAGCGGGATGACGTGGTCGATCTGCACCGCCTTGGCGTCGCTGCGGCTGAAGGTCAGGGTGCGCCCGGAGTACGGATCCGACAGGGTGCCGGCGACGACGACGCAGTCGCGGGTGCCCGGCTTGAAGCGGACGTCGGTGAGGTCCCGGGCGAGCACGTTGTTGCGGGTGTCGCAGCCGTCGTGCCCGCCGGGACCGTCCTGGTCGTCGGACCACGCGGGGCCGAACACGCAGGCCTGACCCGATCCGCACCCGCGCTCGTAGCCGCCGGCCTTGGTTCGGGCGTCGATCACGCGGACGGTGCGGAGCAGCGAATCGAGCTGTGCGCGTGTCGGGCTGCCCGGTGCGGGGCCGGGTTCGGGACGGCCGGGCAGGACGGCGCAGCCGGCCAGCAGAACGCCGATCAGGGCGAGCGGGGCCAGCGCACCGAGCGTTCGAGAGGTGGGCATCGGCGTCCTCCGGAGTCGGTGGTCCGGCGAGTGTGGCATCGGACCCCGACACGGTTCCGGTCCCGGCTGGGTCGCCGGGCGGGACCGGGCCGGGGCCGAGGAGGTGCCGCTACCGTCGTCGAGGGGCGAGGTTGTACACGTACCGGCTGGTGGGGATCACGTCGACGTCGGTATCGGCCCCGAAGGACCCGATGCTCTCCATCATGCGCATGACGCGCCGTTGGAGTTCGCCGTCGTCACCGTCGCTTCCGTAGAACGCGTGCGGGTCCGTCATCGCGGCCATCGGGAACAGCTCCTCGACCAGTGCGTCGACCGGTGCGGACTCGGTGAGCGACTCGATCACCGTGTTCTGTACGTACCCGAACGTGGCCTGGGTCTCGATCGCGACGCTGGTGTGGTCGTCCTGCCAGCGGCGGAGCCACTCCCGTCGGTCCATCCCGGCGGGAATCCGCAGAAGGGCGATGTTGGCGAGGGCGTCCGTGCGAACCCCGTCGGCGCTCGCCGGCGGCGGTAGTGGAGCACTCTCCTGGACTCTCCATCCTGCGACTCGCTCGGCGACCGACGAGAGGACGTCGGTGACGGCCGAGGCCGCTTGTGGAGTCCAGACGCTCACGACGGCTCCCACTGGTTGCTCGTACGTCGTCAGTCGGAGCTGAGCGGCGGCCACCTCGGCATCGTCGATGTTGACCTGGAGTTCGGTGGCGCCGAGTGCGGCAAGCTCCCTGTGCAGATCGTCCGAACGCAAGGCGTCGGCCAAACGTGAGCCCCAGAGGGCGTACATCAGTTTCATCCTGGGATCCATTCTGCCGCTGGGCTTCTCGGTGGGCTGGGGCGCAATCACAAACAAATGGGGGTCGAGGGGGAGCCGTGGCTTCGGAGTCGATTCCCCGCCCTCGCGTCTTTCTCTACGCGCCGACGACGGCCGCGGACTGTGGCGATGTCACCAACCCGGTCAGGACGTCGACGAGATCGTCGGGTGACGGATTCTGCATACCGGGGTGGCGTTGCCCCTGGTGTGCTCGCTCGTAGTCGGCAACCAGCGCGAGGAGGGTGGTGGCCATCGCCTCCAGTCGGTAGCGGCGCGCTTCCGGTGGGAGAGGCGCGATCGCTCGGGTCAGTCGGGAGACGATGATGCGCACCGCGGGCCGACTCTCGTCCCACAGGTTCATCTCGTCGGCAACGGACGGGTGGTGGCGGACCCGTTCGAAGAACCGGGCACAGTGCGTAGCGCCTGGCGTGTGCACCATTTCGATCAACGGATGCACCAGCATCGCTGTCAGGACCCGTACGTCACTCCCGCCGGACCCAGCCTCGTGCTCGGCGAGCATCGCCAGTCGGCGCGTCTCCAGTTCGGTCAACCGCCGCTGGACGATCGCGGCGACCAGTCCGTCGCGTGAGCCGAAGTGGTAGTGCACCGCTGACTTGTTCCGCGACCCCGCCGCCCGAGCGACTTCCTCCAGGGACGCGTCGACGCCGCGCTCGGCGATCACGACCTCACCCGCGGTCAGTATCCGGTCACTGAGGGTCATGCTGGCGCAACGAGGTCCGGGGTTCGTCATGACGCGACTGTAGGGGCTGGACCTCGCTGCCTGAAGGGAAACTGATGAATTCCCCAAGGGGGAACCCTTAAATGCCGTGATGTGCCGCAGGCAAGGTCTGGACGGGCGCGCGCGGATCTTGTTCTTCCGAGGCGGCTCCAAGGATTTCGCCCGATGCGCGCCAAGCGCGCGGGCGCACGGTGGTGGCGGTGCGAGCACGTCGCACCTCTCCCACGACACACCGAGGACGGCCCATGCCAGTCGAGACAATTCCGAAGAGCGCGGCCACGCGGCGCGCCACCCTGACCGTGGTGTGCGTGACCACGGCGATGTTGATGCTCGACATCGCGGTCGTCAACACCGCCCTGCCGTCGATCGCGAGAGACCTGGACACGGGTGTCAGCGGACTGCAGTGGGTCGTCGACGCCTACACGCTCGCGTTGGCGACGGTGGTGCTCAGCGCGGGATCGTGGGCGGATCGTCGCGGACGTCGCCACGTGTTCCTGGTCGGAATCGTGCTGTTCACGCTCACCTCCCTGCTCTGCGCGCTGGCGCCGAACATCTGGGTACTCGACCTCGCGCGCACCGCGCAGGGTGTCGGGGCCGCCCTGCTGTTCGCCTGCTCGCTCGCGCTGCTCGCCGACGTGTTCGAGAAGGGGCCGGCGCGCGCGACGGCGCTGGCCGCGTACGGCGCCACGATCGGCGGCGCGTTCGCGGTCGGGCCGCTGGTGGGCGGCCTTCTGACCGAGTTGGTGCACTGGCGTGCCATCTTCTTGATCAACGTTCCGATCGGACTGCTCACCCTGGTCGTCACTCTCCGGTGGGTGCCGGAATCGCGGGATCCGAATCCGCGCGGCGCCGACGTCATCGGACAGATTCTGGTTTGCCTCGGGTTGGGTGCCCTCGTCCTCGGGCTGCTGCGCGGCAACGAGGCCGGGTGGGCCGCGCCGGTGCCGGTGATCGCGCTCGTCGTCGGCGCCGCAGCGCTCGTCGGATTCGTCGGATACGAACTGCGCGCCGGCGAGCCGATGTTGCCGCCGCAGCTGCTCGCGAACCGAGCGTTTGCGGGCGCGCAGATAGCCGCCTTCGCGATCTCGGCGTCGCTGTTCGCGGTGTTCGTCTACACCACGATCTACCTGCAGAGCATCCTGCACCTGTCGCCCGTCGCGGCGGGACTGGTGTACCTGCCGGCGACGGTCGCCATGTTCGTCGTCGCGGGCGCCACCGCGAAACTCGACGGACGGATCCCCGCGTCGATCACGCTGACCTGCTCGCTGATGTTGGTGGCCGTCGGCCTGGTGATGATGACCGTCGTGGACGTGTCCAGCTCGAAGTACGCGATCCTGCCTGGATTCGTCGTCGCGTGTGTGGGCGCCGGTGTGTTCAATCCGGTCATGAGCGGGCTGGTGCTCGGCGAGAGCACTGCCGACCACGCGGGATTGGCCGCGGGCATCAACGACGCGTTCCGTCAGACCGGCATCGCGGTGGGCGTGGCAGGCCTCGGGGTGTTCCTGCCCGCGCAGTCGATGCTGGGCGGGGGATCGCCGGAGGAGTTCGTCTCGGGACTGCACCAGGCCCTGTTCGTTGCCGCGCTCGTTGCGGCGGTGGGCGCGCTGGTCTGCGCGGTGACGTTGCCGGCGCGGCGTTCCGCGCGGGTGGACTCCGGCGGTGGGCGCGAGGTCGTGTCCGCGCTTCGATGACCGTTTTGTCGCGCACCGACGCCCCTCGGTCCCTACACTCGAGCGGTCCGGAGTCGACAGATGCGGGGGGCGCGGGCATGATCTATCGGCTGCTCGGACCGCTGGAGGTGGCTCGAACCGACTCCGGCGACCGGGTCCTCGACCTAGGGGCACGCAAGCAACGTGCGGTGCTGGCGGTGCTGCTGCTCAGCCGGGGCCGGGTGGTGTCCACCGCCCGCCTGATCGACGCCCTCTGGGGCGACGACGCGCCCGCGAGCGCGATGGCGAGCATCCAGGCCTACATCTCCAACCTGCGGCGGGTGCTTCGTGTCGAGACCGGCGCCACGTCGCCGATCGTGCGGCAGCCGCCCGGCTACGTCCTCGACGTCTCGGCCGACGAGGTCGACCTGGCGACGTTTCTCGACGATGCCGAGCGCGCGCGGGGGCTCGCGGAGGACGGTGCGTGGGAACGGGCGCTCGAGACGGCCGACAGAGCACTCGCCTCGGTTCGGGGACAGCTGCTCGAGGACCTGAGCGACGAGCCCTGGGTTCAGGTGGAGGCCGCCGGTTTCGACGAGGTGCGGACCGAGTGCCGGGAGACCCGCATCACGGCGCTGCTCGCGCTGGGGCGGGTCGCCCCCGCCCTCATCGAGGCCGCCCAGCTGTGCAGCGAATTCCCGTTCCGGGACCGTACGTGCTGGCTCCGGATGCTCGCCTTGCACCGGGCGGGCCGGTCGTCGGAGGCGTTGGAACAGTTCCGCTCGCACGGCGTTCGGCTGGACACCGAGTTGGGGCTCGAGCCGGGGATCGAACTGCACGCTCTCCAAGGTGCGATTCTCCGTCACGACCCGGGCTTGGCGGCGTGGCCGCGCACACCGGGATGGACTGGGGCGGAGCAGGTTCCGGTACCCGCGTCCGCGTCCTCGAACCTGGACGCAGCTGGCGCGGCCGCCCAGGTCGTCGCGGCGAAACCGGGACGGGTGTTCGTGGGGCGCGGAAGCGAAACCCTCGTGATCGAGCGCATGCTCGGCGACGTCCTCGGCGGGTCGACGCGGTGGCTGGCGCTCACCGGGCCGGCCGGGATCGGCAAGACACGGATGGCGGAGGAATGCGCGGCGCGAACGGCGGAGGCGGGCGGGGCGGCGGTCTGGGCCCGGTGCCCCGAGGACGACGGGGCGCCGGCCTGGTGGCCGATCCGCCGCATGGTGCGCGAACTCGGCGCCGACGCCGATGCGGTGCTGGTCCCCCCGACCGACGTCGATCCGGACGAGGCGAGGTTCGCCGTGTACGAGCGGGTGCTGGGGGCGATCGAAGCGGCGGCCGCGGGCAAGCCCGCCCTGACCATCGTCGTCGACGACATCCAGTGGGCCGATCCGACGTCGCTGCGATGCCTGACGTATCTGGTCGGAGCTCTCCGCCACCACCCGGTGTGGTTCGTGCTGACGCTGCGCGACCCCGAGGGCGGATCGGTGGGCGCCCTCGTCGATGCGGTGCTCCGCGGGGAAGGCAACCGGCACGTCGCGGTGCCGGCACTGGCGTCAAACGAGGTCGAGGAGCTGGCCTGTCACGTCGCCGGCGAGCAGCTCAGTCCGGTCGAGGTGCGCGTCCTGACCGACAGGACCGCGGGCAACCCGCTGTTCGTATCGGAGTACGCGCGGCTGCCGCGCGACGAACGACTCGGTGACGGTATCCCGATGGCCGTCCGGTCGGTGCTGGGTAGGCGGCTCGCGGCCGTGGAACCGGCTGTGTTGCAGGTGCTTCGGGTTGCTGCAGTGCTCGGCGACGCCGTCGAGGTCGACCTCCTGGCCGCAGCATCCCGACTCGACCTGGACACGCTGGCCGACTACCTCGACGACGCGGCCGACGAACGAATCATCGTGACCGCCCCCGGGTCCGGGGGCTACGTCTTCGCGCACGGACTGCTGCGGCACGAGGTGCTTCACGCCATACCCCCGCTGCGGCGCCGGCGCATTCACGCTCGCGTGGCCGAGATCCTCGCGGCCTCCTCCGATGCCGACCGCTCGAGTCGGCGCGCCCAACACCTGTGCGCCGCGCTGCCGTTGGTGGATCCGCGTGAGGTGCTCGACGCGTGCACCGGCGCGGCGCGGGAGGCGACGGAACGGTGGAGTTCGGAGACCGCGGCGCACTGGTGGGAGACCGCGGTCCAGATCTTCGATCTGCTGCCCGCTCCGGATCGCTCGCCCGACGATCGCGACGATCTGCTGGTGGCCCGGGTGGAGGCGCTTGCGCGCGCCGGCCGCGGGCAGACCGTTCTCGACGTCGTCGAGGCGGGTCTGCTCGACGCGGTGCGCGAGGGCCGCACGTCGGGCGCGGGGCGTTTGGCGTCCACCCTCCTGCGCGCCGCCGGGGCGTGGCCGTGGGTGTCGTACGGACAGGATCCGGGGCCGTTGCTCGAACGCCTCGACGCATTGGAACCGTTCGTCGCGTCCGATCGAGCCGCGCATGCCCGGGTCCTCGCCGCACTCGCCGTCGGCAGTTGCTATCACCCGGATTCGGCGGTGCCCGACGGGATGAGCCGTCGGTCGCTCGAACTGGCTCGCGCTCATGGCGATCCGGACGTGGTGGCCGATGCACTGCTGGGGCGGATACTCCTCTTCTCGGGGGTGGCGCGGCACAGTCGTGAATCCGTCGAGTTGTTGACCGAACTTCTCCAGCTGCCACACCAGCATTCGCGGGTCGACGACGTCATCGTGCACACCGTCGCGAGCATGACGCAGATGAACCTCGCCGATACCGAGGCCGCCGCCGCGCACGTGCGCCAGGGCATCATCGGTTGCGACCTGTTGCGCCTGCCCGTGGTCCGAGTCCAGCTGCGGTGGATGGAAGGGACGTTCGCGGAATGGCGCGGCGACTTCGAGCGGACCGCGCGACAGTACGACACGGCGCGGCAGATTCACCTGCAAACCGAGCTGTACACGGCGGGCAGCGACGGTCTCGCCCTGAACAGTCTGAAGTGGGCGCAGGGTGAGCTGGCCGACGCGGTCCCCGGCTTCGTCGAGCCGCGGGCCTGGGATATCGCGATCGCGGCGGCGAGGGGGGACCGTCGGGCCGCGGCCGACGGTATCGCGCGTTGGACGTCCGACCCGGGGCCGGACGTGTGGACCACGCTGGGGCATCAGACGCTGATCGCTCACGTGATCGCCGACCTGTCCCTGGCCGAGTACGCCGACCTGTTCCTCGGACTCCTCGACCCGTTCACGGACCGGATCGCGACCGTGGGGCAGGTGGGGGTGGTCGGTGCGGTGGCGGAGGCGTCGGCGCGGTTGCACGCGCTGCTCGGGCAGACCGATCAGGCGTCGGCGCTGCTGGAGCGGGCCGAGCAGATCGGGCACCGGACCTCGGGTGCGCCGACGCTGCTGCGGTGCAGACTGCTTCGCGCGCAGCTCGCTCCCGACTCGCCGGAGCGCGTCGGTGAGTTGTCCGCCATCGCCGAGGAATCGCAGCGCCGCGGCATGCGGGGGCTGACGACACAGGCACGCTTGCTGCTCGCCTGAACTCGGGCCGCCGGCTTGGCGGAATCTTGGATCCGCGGTCGCGCTGGATGCAAGAACCACCCAAGTGGGCTCGGACATTCTTCCTTTCACGTCCCGAAGGCGGACAACGAAAGGAAGTTTCGATGGAACTCCAGACCTCGACAGCCGATGTAACGATCGCGTCGTTGCGTGCACGTCTCGTCGGATCGGTGGCCCTTCCCGGCGAACCCGGATACGAGTTGGCCACGCCGTGGAACCTGGCGATCCCGGTCACCCCGCGCGCGGTGGTCGCGGTGGCGAACACGGACGACGTCGCGGCGACCGTGCGGTTCGCGGCCCAGCACGGTCTCCGGGTCGCTGTGCAGCGCACCGGGCACGGCGCGGTCGCCCTCGACGGTGACGTCCTCCTGGTGCACACCGGGCGACTGAACGGGTGCGTCGTCGACCCCCACGCCCGCACCGCGCGGGTGGGGGCCGGGGCGATCTGGCAGGACGTCCTCGACGCGGCGGCGCCGCACGGCCTGGCGCCGCTGACGGGCTCCTCCGCCACCGTCGGTGTCGCCGGCTTCCTCACCGGCGCCGGAATCGGGCCGCTGGTCCGGACCTACGGACTGTCCTCCGACCACGTACGGGCGTTCGACCTCGTCACCGGTGACGGTGCGGAGCTGCGTGTCACCCCCGACGAGCATGCCGAAGTGTTCTGGGGCCTGCGCGGCGGCAAGGCAACTCTGGGGATTGTCACTGCGGTGGAGATCGACCTGCTGCCGATCGCCCAAATATACGGTGGAGCACTGTATTTCGATGGATCGGACGCCGTGGACGTCGCGCATGCGTGGCTCGACTGGTGCCGCGACCTGCCCGAGCACAGCTCGACGTCGATCGCGTTCCTGCAACTGCCGTCGCTGCCGCAGATTCCGCCGCCCCTCGCCGGCCGGCTGACGCTCGCCGTCCGATTCGCGAGTGTCGCACCGGAACACGAGGCGCAGGCTCTGATCGGGCGACTGCGCGCGGTGGCAAGCCCGCTGGTCGATGCCGTCGGCCCGATGCCCTATGCGGCGCTCTCCGCGATACACGCCGATCCGGTCGACCCGATGCCGGTCCACGAGTTCAGCGGCCTCACCGGGCCGCTGACGCACGAGTCCGTCGACGCCCTGCTCGCGGTGGCCGGACCGGGATCCGGGTCGCCGCAGACGGTGATCGAGCTCCGGCTGCTCGGTGGCGCGCTGGCCCGCGAGCCACGGCACCGCAGCGCCTTCTGCCATCGGGACGCCTCGTTCGCGCTGATGGGTGCGGGCGTGCTGGCTCCGCCCCTCGCGCAGTCGGTCGTCGAACACGCTCGCGTCGTCGAAGAGGCGGTGGCGGCGTGGACCACCGGAGCCACCTTGCCCAACTTCGCGGCCAGCGCCGACCCGGCGCGCATCGCGCGGTCCTACGACGAGGACACCGCGCACTGGCTCAGTGCTTTGGCGAACGAGCACGACCCGCGCGGGGTCCTGCGCGTCGGCCAGGTCGTGCGTACCCCGGTGTGAACCGGAGGCGGCCGACACACGACGAACCAAGGTACCGAGAGGCTTCACAATGAACACAATCAGGACCGCTGCCTGCGTGACGGTCGCGGTGTGCGCCACCGTCGTGCTCGCCGGATGCGGCGACGCACCGTCGCACTCGCACGCGCACGCCGGGTCGACCGGCAGTGCCGGTGCCGCCGCGGGCACCCGACTGGGCGAGGAAAGCCCCCTGGGGCACGGAACGTCCAGGACCTACGTCGTCAGCGACGACGCCGGCCGCCCCACCGAGGTCGGCATCCGGATCTCGGAGGCCGCACTCGACGGGCTGCCCGACGGTCCCGACGCGACGACGCAGATGTCGATGCTCGCGTTGCCCTCGGACGCGCCCGACACGGGATTCGATCACGTGATGCTCGACTGGAACCCCCACGGCCACGAGCCGACGGTGCTCTTCGGCAAACCGCACTTCGACATGCACTTCTACACGGACGCGGTCCAGCATGACATCGATCCCACCGCACCGGATTTCGCGCAGCGGGCCGCGAATCTGCCGGATGCGAAGTACATTCCGCAGGGCTACGCACCACCCCCGGGGCCTGCGGCGGCGAATGCGGTGCCGTTCATGGGGCTGCACTGGACCGACGCTGCGGACAACGCGGTTCCAGGTTCCTTCGACTTCACCGAGGTGCTCCTCAACGGATCGTGGGACGGGAAGTTCACCTTCATCGAACCGATGATGACCCTGGAATGGCTGAAGACCCGGCCCGCCCTGCGCGAGGACGTGAAGCAGCCGGCCTCCTACCAGAGCACCGGCTACTACCCGACCGTCTACACCGTCCGCTTCGACGAGCAGGCACGCGAGTACGTCATCGCGCTCGGCGGCCTGACGATGCGTCAGGCGTCGTGAGCCGTCCGGCCGTCGTCGACCGCGCTGCGCGGATCCCCACTCCACCACCGCCGAATGCGATTCGGCGCCTCCCCAAGGAATTCTCATGCGCTACACCCGTCGTCGACGCCTCGCGGTGGTCATCGCGGCAACGACCGCGTCGGCGTGCCTGTCCTCGTGCTCGATCGGTACCGGAGGCGAGTCCGAATCGACTGGGTCCGGGGGTGTCGACTTCCAGAGCCTGCAGTCGGCGACCATCCAGATCGAGGCGCTCGGCACCTTCGTCTCGCCCACCGAGGGCGGTTACGAGTCGGCCGGTCGCGGGTCGGGCTTTCTCATCTCACCGGACGGCTATGCGCTGACCAACAATCACGTGGTCACGGGCGCGGGCACTCTCGAGGTGTGGCGGAACGGAGATCGGAGCAAGACCCTCAACGCCAAGATGGTCGGATCGTCCGAGTGCCTCGACCTCGCGGTGGTGAAGATCGAGGGCGGCGACCTGCCCTACATCGCTTTTCGTGACGACCCCGTCTCGACGGCCGACGAGGTGTACGCGGTGGGCTTCCCGCTCGGCGACCCGACGTTCACCATGACCAAGGGCATCGTCTCGAAGGCCGACACCTCGGCCGACACGCCCTGGGCGTCCCTCGACCACGTCGTCGAACACGACGCCCGCATTCGCGGCGGCAACTCCGGTGGGCCGCTGGTCGATCACGACGGGAAGCTCGTCGGGGTGAACTACGCGGGCGACGAACAACACGACACCAATCTCGCGATCCACCGAGACGAGGTCCAGCGAATCGTGAAGGATCTCGAGGCCGGCAAGAACGTACTCAGCCTCGGCATCAACGGGGAGGCGCTGGTCGACGACGGCGGCCGGGGGCTCGGCGTCTGGGTCAACTCGGTGTCCTCGGGTTCGGCCGCGGACAAGGCCGGGGTCGAGCCGGGCGACCTGCTCACCAGCATGGAGGGTGTCAGCCTGGGTGCGGACGGCACGCTTGCGGACTACTGCAGCGTGCTCGAGACGCACGGGCAGGATTCGACCCTCTCGGTGGAGGTGTATCGGACGGCGGGCGAAAAGTACCTCCGCGGCCAGTTCAACGGCGAGCCGCTCACGCCCACGACCACCGTCAGCGCCGGCATCGGGGGAGCGGCGCAGTCCGCCGACGCCGGGGGATTCACCACCGTCGCCGACGATTCCGGAGCGGTGCGCGTCGATGTCCCGCCGGCGTGGTCCCAGGTGGACGGCAGTGCGTTCGTCGACGACAAGAACAACCGCTTCGTCGGCCTCGAGGTCAGTTCGGACATCGCGCAGTACAAGAACGGGTGGGGTGCGGTCGGCGCGTCGGTGCTCGCATCGACGGAGGCGGTCGGGAACTCCTCGCCGGGCGAGCTGCTCGACTGGGCTGCCCGGGGCCTGCCGGAGTCCGGCTGCGCCTCGCGCGGTCGCATGGACTATCGGGACGCGCAGCACACGGGACTGTTCGAGGCGTGGGAGAACTGCGGCCCGACCAAGGCGAAGTACATCGTGGTGGCGGCGAAGGCCGACAACGGCCGCTATCTCGCGCTGGTCGCGGTACAGGCCAACACGGCGGACGACGTCGCCGCAGCCGATCGAGTGGTCAACAGCTTCGCGGTCGGACTGTAGGGGTATCGGAGGCGACGGGGGAGGCCGTGTCGCGGGCGCCGGATGCATCTCGAGGGGTGAGGCATCCGGCGCTCGCGCCGTCCGCCGCTAGGTCGTCCCGTACGGGGACGCCTGGATGGAGTTGAAGTCGGTGCCGTCGTGGCCGATCAACCACGAGCCGCCCAGGCGTTCGCAGTTCGCGATCTTGTCGAACGCCCGCAGCATGAAATAGATGGTGTTCTCCGCGTCCACCGCGACCGCCAGCTGATGCGACTCGCCGGGGCGGGCCATGTCGATCCATACGCCGAGTTGCCCGTCGAGTCGGATGCCGATGATCCGGGCCGCGTCCACGAAGTGGTATCGGCGCTGTTCCCACGGGGTGCTTTGCGAGTAGCCCTGCTCGAGGACCTGAATCAGTATGGTCATTCGCCGCTCCCGACCTGGTGGCCAATGGCCATTATCTCGCTGGTCACGCCGAGAAATCCAGTGCCGGCGGGGGCCGTCGGTGCCGGGTGATTGGATGGTGTGATGGTGCACGCGCTCTGGTCTCCCGGATCGGGGTTGATGCTGTGGCGCGACGGCGGCGCGGCGCAGTCGTCCGGCACCGACCTGCTCCCGGAGGCGGGGGCACTGGGGCGCGCGCTCGAGCGCAGGCCCCGGCATCGGGTGACGGTCTCCCTGCCCAACGGCGACGGCACCCTCGCCGAGCTCACGCTGCCCGCGCTCGCGCTCGCCCCGGCCGCCGCGGTCGAGGTGCTGCTCGGCCTGCCGACCGACGACCCCCGGCTGTCCGGCGACCTCCGGTTCCTCGCACACGTCGCACGGGGCGTGCGGCGCTGGGTGCACGCCGGCCGGGTGGTGCCCGAGGTGGTCCGCGAGGACGGGCAGTGGTGGGTGCGCTGGCGCCTGGTCGGCGGCGAACGCCAGCGGGCCTGGGTCTCCGAGCTGGTCGTCGCCATGCCCGGCGTCCTCCGCGGAGCGGGTGGCGCCCGAAAGACGCTGGAAGATTTCATCTTCGAGATCACCGATCCGATCGTGCGGCGGGCCCTGCGCGAACGCGACGCTCGACACCCGCTGCTGCACGCGCTGCTCACCGACACCACGCTGGCGGAGGGCACCCAACAGGTCGCCACGAACCTGCAGGAGTGGCGGCAGAGCCTCGCGGTCGACGAACCCGACCTGGTGTTGCGGCTCGTGGAGCCCGAGGACGTCGACGGTGACGAGCACGCTCCCGACGACGCCCTGTGGCGCCTCGAGGTGTGCCTGCGCCCGGCCGGTGAGGCGCCGGCCCCCGTGCCCGTGCACCTCTCCGACCCGGCCTCGCTCAAGATCGGTGTCCGCAAGCTGGGCGAGGCCATGGCCGCCTATCCTCGGCTGAGCGGCGTGCCCTCCGACCGGGACAGCCTGGACCTGTTGCTCCCGCTCGCGGTGGTCACCGACCTCGTGGCGCACGGCGCGACGGCACTGGCCGACGCCGGCGTCACCGTGCTGCTGCCCCGGGCCTGGACGGTCGCCTCACCGTCGCTGCGGCTGCGGGTGTCGAGCCCGGCGGTCCTGCTGGACACCGACGAGCGCGCCGTCGGCCTCGGACAACTGGTGTCCTACAACTGGGAACTCGCCCTCGGCGAGATGGTGCTCACCAACGCCGAGATGGCGCAGCTGACCCGCGCCAAGACCGACCTGGTCCGGCTGCGCGGCCAGTGGGTGCAGGCGAATCACGCCGTCCTGGCGAAGGCCGCCGAGTACGTCACCCGGCAGCAGCCCGAACGTGAGCACACGCTCGGCCAGTTGCTCGGCGAACTCACCGCCCAGGAGCCCCCGCCGATACCGGTCGAGGAGATCAGTTCCACCGGATGGGTTGCGGCCCTGCTCGATTCGCAGGAGAGGCCGGTCGAGGTCCCGGTCCCGGCCGGGCTGGACGCCACGCTGCGGCCGTACCAGCGCCGCGGTCTCGACTGGCTGGCGTACATGAGCGGCCTCGGGCTCGGCGCCGTGCTGGCCGACGACATGGGGCTCGGCAAGACAGTCCAGCTGCTGGCGCTGCTCGCCCACGAGCGCACCGGCGGCCGGCCGCGTCCGGGACCGACCCTGCTGGTGTGTCCGATGTCGGTGGTGGGCAACTGGCAGCGCGAGGCGGCCAGGTTCACGCCGGGCCTGCGCGTGCACGTCCACCACGGCGTCGACCGGCTGCGGGGCACGGCCCTCGGCGCCGCGGCCGCCGGGCACGACCTCGTCATCACCACCTACGCGCTGCTCGCCCGCGACGTGGCGGCGCTGCGTGAGACGGCGTGGGACCGGGTGGTGCTGGACGAGGCGCAGCACGTCAAGAACGCGACCACCGCGCAGGCCCGCGCCGCCAGGGCGGTGCCGGCGCGGCATCGCCTCGCGCTGACCGGCACCCCGGTCGAGAACCGGCTCGACGAACTGCGCTCGATCCTCGACTTCGTGAACCCGAACATGCTGGGCAGCGTGAACCAGTTCCGGGCCCGCTTCGCGGTCCCCATCGAGCGTGAGCGCAACGAGGGTGTGCTCACCCGGCTGCGCGCGGTGACCTCACCGTTCGTGCTGCGGCGGGTCAAAACCGACCCCGAGGTGATCTCCGACCTGCCCGACAAGTTCGAGATGACGGTGCGCGCCAACCTCACCGTCGAACAGGCTGCGCTGTACAAGGCGGTGGTCGAGGACATGGTCGCCAGGCTTCGCGACGTCGAGAGCATCGCACGCAAGGGCGTGGTGCTCGCCGCGCTCACCCGGCTCAAGCAGGTCTGCAATCATCCGGCGCACTTCCTCGGCGACGGCTCTGCGGTGCAGCGTCGCGGCAGGCACCGGTCGGGCAAGCTGGGGCTGGTCGAGGACATCGTGGACTCCGTGCTCGCGGACGGCGAACGGGTGTTGCTGTTCACCCAGTTCCGTGAGTTCGGGTCGATCGTCGCGCCGTACCTGGCGGAACGGTTCGGCACCGAGGTTCCGTTCCTGCACGGCGGCGTCGCGCGCGGCAGGCGGGACGCCATGGTGCACGACTTCCAGGCCGGGGGCAGCCCGATCATGCTGCTCTCGCTGAAGGCGGGTGGCACCGGACTCAACCTCACCGCGGCCAATCACGTTGTGCACCTGGACCGCTGGTGGAATCCGGCGGTGGAGAACCAGGCCACCGACCGCGCCTTCCGCATCGGCCAGCGGCGCGACGTGCAGGTCCGCAAGATCGTCTGCGTCGGTACCCTCGAGGAGCGGATCGACGCGATGATCACCAGTAAGTCGGAGCTCGCCGACCTCGCGGTCGGTGCCGGCGAGAAGTGGATCACCGAGATGAGCACCGAGGAACTGCGCGAGCTGATGTACCTGAGCCGGGACGCGGTGGGCGAATGACTGCGGCGGGAGGTCGCGGCCCGGTCCGTCGTAGGGCGTTCACGCAGCCGTGGTGGGGGCGCGCCCTGGTGTCGTCGATCGAGCGCATCGCGGACCCTGGCCGGATCAGCCGCGGTCGCGGCCACGCCCGCGCCGGTCAGGTGATCAGCTACCGGCTCGCGCCGGGGGCGGTCGTCGGCGAGGTGCAGGGCAGTCAGATCGATCCGTTCACCGCGACGGTCACGCTGCGCCCACTGGACCCCGACGTCGTCGACGGGCTGATCGACCGGGTCCGGCGCACCCCGGGGATGCTCGGCGCGCTCGCCGCGGGCACCGTGCCCGCCGAACTCGGCGAGGTGCTGCTGCCTCAGGAGTCCGGCGAACTCGACTTCGGATGCACCTGCCCCGACCCGGGCTGGCCGTGCAAGCACGCCGCGGCGCTGGTGTACCTGACCGCCGAGCGACTCGACACGGACCCGCTGACGATCCTGACGCTGCGGGGCCTGGATCTGGACGCGATGATCCGCGGTGTCGAGTCGGACGGCGAGGACTTCGCGATCGACGTCGACGACTACTTCGGTGACCGCACCACGCTGCCGGCCCTGCCGTCCGAGGAGTTCCGGCCCGCGCCCGAGGACCTGAACCCCGCGCTGCTGCGTAAGGCGCTGCGCGGGGTGGGCGTCGAGGAACCGCTCGTCGCCGGGGCGTTGCGGGACCTCGACGACCTGTACCGGATCCTCGGGCGGGACTGACTACATCCGCTGCGAGGAGATGTTGCCGCCGTCGACCACCAGCTCGGAGGCGGTGATGTAGCTGGCCTCGTCGGAGAGCATGAACCGCACGGCGTGGCCGACCTCCTCCGGCTGGCCGAGGCGCTCGAGCAGGATGCGGCGCTCGAAGGTGCCCGGGGGCAGCAGGTCGACGGTGGGCTGCAGCATCGGGGTCAGGATCTGGCCGGGGGAGACGCAGTTGATGCGGATGCCCTCGGGGCCGAGCCGGTCCGCGAGCGAGCGCACGACCGCGAGCATGCCGCCCTTGGCCGCGGAGTACACGGGGTTGATCGCGTTGCCGAGGTGCGCGTTGATCGACGAGATGCCGACGATCGCCGAGCCCGGGTTCGCCTGGAAGTCCGGCAGCAGCTCCTTGGTCAGCAGGACCAGCGGGCGCAGGTGGGTGTTGATGCCCAGATCCCACACGTCCACGGTGACGCCCTCGAGCGAACCCTGGTCGACGACGCCGGCGGCATGGACGAGTCCGCCGATGTTCTTCAGTGCGGCGCGGGTGGTGGCCAGCGCGTCGGCGTAGAGGTCCGGGTTGCTGAGGTCGACGCCGACGCCGATGGCGGCGACACCGAACTCGGCGGCGATGGTGTCGGCCTCGGACTTGGCCTTGGCCTCGTTGAGGTCCCAGAGCGCGACGGGGCGGCCTGCCTCTGCGAGCGCGCGGGCGGACGCCAGGCCGATGCCGGAGGCGCCGCCGGTGACGACGACGGCGGTCGTGAGGGAGGTCTTGGTGGTTTCAGACATGAATCCAGCGTCCGCCCGTCCGTCGGCAGCGACAAGCCCACTCTCCCGCTCAGCGGCTACGCCGACTGTGCGCGCGGAGCACCCCGGTGGGGGTACGGATCGCGCACGGGAGCGAAGCACATCTAGACATACATGGACATCCAACTATAGGATGGCAACATATTCAGAACTGCGCGCTCGGCCGCCCCGTGGGGGCCGGTCGGGGCGTCCGTCGAGCGAGAACGGGTCAGGAAAATGGTTCAGGAACTCACGCATTTCGTCGGTGGCAAGCGCGTCCCCGGCACTTCCGGCAAGTTCGGCGACGTCTACGACCCGAACACCGGCCAGGTCCAGGCCCGGGTGCCGCTCGCGAGCAAGTCCGAGGTCGAGGCCGTCGTCGCCAACGCGGCCGAGGCGCAGCGCGAGTGGGCGGCGTTCAATCCGCAGAAGCGGGCCCGGGTGCTGATGAAGTTCGTCGCGCTCGTCAACGACGAGATGGACTCGCTCGCGGAACTGCTGTCCTCCGAGCACGGCAAGACGGTCCCCGACGCCAAGGGGGACATCCAGCGCGGCCTCGAGGTGATCGAGTTCGCCATCGGCATCCCGCATCTGCTCAAGGGCGAGTACACCGAGAGCGCGGGCACCGGCATCGACGTCTACTCCATGCGCCAGCCCCTCGGCGTGGTCGCCGGGATCACCCCGTTCAACTTCCCGGCGATGATCCCGCTGTGGAAGGCCGGTCCGGCACTGGCCTGCGGCAACGCCTTCGTGCTCAAGCCGTCCGAGCGTGACCCGTCGGTGCCGCTGCGGCTCGCCGAACTGTTCGTCGAGGCCGGCCTGCCGGCGGGCGTGTTCAACGTGGTCAACGGCGACAAGGAGTCCGTCGACGCGCTGCTGCACGACCCGCGCATCAAGGCCGTCGGTTTCGTCGGGTCCACCCCGATCGCGCAGTACATCTACGAGACCGCCACCGCCAACGGCAAGCGCGCGCAGTGCTTCGGCGGCGCCAAGAACCACGCGATCGTGATGCCCGACGCCGACCTCGACGACGTGGCCGACCAGTTGATCGGCGCCGGCTACGGCTCCGCCGGCCAGCGTTGCATGGCCATCTCGGTGGCCGTGCCCGTCGGTGAGGACACCGCGGACAAGCTCGTCGAGAAGCTGACCGAGCGGGTGTACAAGCTCAACGTCGGCCACTCGCACGACAAGGGCGTCGACTTCGGCCCGCTCGTGTCCTCGGATGCCGTCCAGCGGGTCACCGACTACGTCCAGATCGCCATCGACGAGGGCGCCGAGGTGGTCGTCGACGGCCGCGACCAGACCATCGACGGGGCGGGCGACGGCTTCTTCACCGGCGCGACCCTGCTCGACAAGGTCACCAAGGACATGCGGGTGTACAAGGAGGAGATCTTCGGCCCGGTGCTGCAGGTCGTGCGCGCACACGACTACGAGGAGGCGCTCGCGCTGCCGACCGATCACGAGTACGGCAACGGGGTCGCGATCTTCACCAGCGACGGTGACACCGCGCGCGACTTCGCCACCCGCGTCCAGGTCGGGATGGTCGGCATCAACGTGCCGATCCCGGTTCCGATCGCGTACCACACCTTCGGCGGCTGGAAGGCCTCCGGTTTCGGTGACCTCAACCAGCACGGCCCGGACTCGATTCGCTTCTACACCAAGACCAAGACGGTCACCCAGCGCTGGCCTTCGGGCAAGAAGGAAGAAGCCGAGTCGACGGGCAACCACTTCGTCATCCCCACGATGGACTAGGACCGACATGTTCACCCTGACCGACGACGAGCGGGCGATCAGCGACACCGCGCGCGACTTCGCCGCGGAGTACCTGGCCCCCAACGCAATCGAATGGGACCAGGCCAAGCACTTCCCGGTGGACGTGCTGCGCAAGGCCGCCTCGCTCGGCATGGGCGGCATCTACATCGGCGAGGACGTGGGCGGGTCGGGACTGACCCGTCTCGACGCCGCCCGCATCTTCGAACAGCTCGCCACCGGCGACCCGTCGATCGCCGCGTACGTCTCCATCCACAACATGGTGACCTGGATGATCGACACCTACGGCACCGACGAGCAACGTCGCCAGTGGGTGCCCGGACTGTGCTCGATGGACCAGCTCGGCAGCTACTGCCTCACCGAGCCGGGTGCCGGTTCGGACGCGGCGGCGTTGTCCACCAAGGCGGTTCGGGACGGCGACGACTACCTGCTGACCGGGGTCAAGCAGTTCATCTCCGGTGCGGGCACCTCCGAGGTCTACGTGGTGATGGCCCGCACCGGGGCAGCGGGTCCCCGCGGCATCTCGGCGTTCGTCGTGCCGAAGGACTCGCCCGGACTCTCCTTCGGTGCCAACGAGAAGAAGATGGGCTGGAACGCGCAGCCCACCCGGCAGGTGATCCTCGACGAGGTGCGGGTGCCGGCCGCGAACCGGCTCGGCGCCGAGGGCGACGGCTTCAAGATCGCCATGTCCGGGCTGAACGGCGGCAGGCTCAACATCGCCGCCTGCTCGGTGGGCGGCGCACAGGCCGCGCTGACCATGGCAGTCGACTACCTCGCGCAGCGGCGGGCCTTCGGTGCGGCGCTGTTGGATTCGCAGGCCCTGCAGTTCCAGCTCGCCGACATGCGCACCGAACTCGAGGCCGCCCGCACCCTGCTGTGGCGGGCCGCGGCGGCACTCGACGAGGACGCGCCCGACAAGGTCGAACTGTGCGCGATGGCGAAGCGTTTCGCCACCGACACCGGCTTCGAGGTGGCGAACCGGGCCCTGCAGATGCACGGCGGCTACGGCTATCTCGCCGAGTACGGTCTGGAGAAGATCGTGCGGGATCTGCGGGTTCATCAGATCCTGGAGGGCAGCAACGAAATCATGCGGGTGGTCATCGCCCGCAGCGTGGTGGGAAAGGCGGGCGCGGCGTGAGCGAGGCAAACGAGGCTCCGGTGAACGAGGGCGAGGTGCTCGTCGAGCGGACGGGAGGTCTGGGCCGGCTGACGCTCAACCGTCCCAAGGCGATCAACGCGCTCAATCACGCGATGGTGCGGTCCATGGCGACGGCCCTGCTCGAGTGGGAGTCGGACCCCGACGTGCACGCGGTCGTGGTCGACGGCGCGGGCGAGCGCGGACTCTGCGCGGGCGGCGACATCGTCGCGATCCACGACGACGCGAAGTTCGGGCGGACGGGATCGCGCGAGTTCTGGCGCGACGAGTACGTCCTCAACGCCGCGATCGGCCGGTACCCCAAGCCGTACGTCGCGATCATGGACGGCATCGTGATGGGCGGCGGCGTCGGGATCTCCGCGCACGGCAGCGTCCGTGTCGTCACCGAGCGCTCCTCGATCGCGATGCCGGAGACCGGCATCGGCTTCGTGCCCGACGTCGGCGGCACCTACCTGCTCTCGCGCACACCCGGCGAGATCGGCACCCACGTCGCCCTGACCACCGGTCGCCTCGACGCCGGCGACGCGATCGCGCTCGGATTCGCCGATCACTTCGTGCCGTCGGAGTCGCTGGGCGGCTTCGTGACCGCCCTCGAATCCGGCTCGGTCGCGGATGCGCTGGCGCAGTTCGAGCGTCCCGCGCCGGAGTCCCCGCTGCTGGCGCAGCGATCGTGGATCGACGCCGCCTACTCGGCGGACACGGTGGAGGAGATCGTCCTGCGACTGCAGTCCGCTGGCGTGCCCGAGGCCACGAAGGCGGCCGAGCAGGTTCTCGCCAAGTCGCCGGTGGCCCTGAAGGTCACCTTGCGCTCGCTCCGCCACGCCCGCACCCTCGGCAGCCTCGAGGAGGTCCTGAACGAGGAGTTCCGGGTCTCCGCGGCGGCACTCTCCTCGCACGACCTCGTCGAGGGCATTCGTGCGCAGGTGATCGACAAGGACCGCAACCCGGCGTGGTCGCCGGCCACCCTCGCCGACGTGACCGCCGCCGACGTGGACCGCTACTTCCAGCCGCTCGGCGAGCTCGAACTGGGTCTCGCCGCACCCGATCTCGAAGGGATCTGACAGATGAGCACACAGCCGACGGTTGCGTTCCTCGGGCTCGGTCACATGGGCGGGCCGATGGCCGCCAACCTCGTCAAGGCCGGCTACCCGGTGACCGGGTACGACCCGGTCCCCGCAGCGCAGGAACAGGCGACCAAGGACGGTCTCGCCCTGGCGGAGACGGCGGTCGACGCCGTGCGGGATGCGGACGTCGTGATCACCATGCTGCCCAACGGGCGGCTGGTCCTCGACCTGTACGACGAGATCCTGCCCGCCGCGCGGCCGAACACCCTCTTCGTGGACAGCTCCACCATCGACGTCGCCGACGCGCGGGCCGCCCACGACAAGGCGCAGCAGGCCGGACACCGCGCCGTCGACGCCCCCGTCTCCGGTGGCGTCGCCGGTGCCGCGGCCGGGACGTTGGCGTTCATGGTCGGCGGCTCCGAGGCCGACTTCGCCTCCGCGCACCCGCTGCTCGACGTGATGGGCCGAAAGGTCGTGCACTGCGGCGATTCCGGCGTGGGACAGGCCGCCAAGATCTGCAACAACATGATTCTCGGCGTCTCGATGATCGCGATCAGCGAGGCGTTCGTGCTCGGTGAGAAGCTGGGTCTGACCAACCAGGCCCTGTTCGACGTCGCCTCCAACGCGTCCGGCCAGTGCTGGGCGCTGACCAGCAACTGCCCGGTCCCCGGACCGGTGCCGACCACCCCGGCGAACAACGACTACCAGCCCGGCTTCGCGGCCGCCTTGATGGACAAGGACCTGGGCCTGGCCGCGAATGCGGTGCGCGCCAACGGCGTGGACGCCGAGCTGGGCCTGCGCGCCGCGGAGCTGTACCACCGGTTCAACACCGGCGGCGGCGGCGGGCTGGACTTCTCCGCCATCGTGACCGACATCCGTACCCGTTCCAGCCAGGAGAACGCCAGTGAGTGAGTTCGAAACCATCCTCGTCGAGAGCAAGGGCCGCGTCGGGATCGTCACGCTGAACCGGCCGAAGGCGCTGAACGCGCTCAACAGCCAGCTGATGCGCGAGGTCGTCGCGGCGGTCGAGGAGTTCGACGCGGACCCCGCGGTCGGGGCGATCCTGCTCACCGGGTCCGAGCGCGCGTTCGCGGCGGGCGCCGACATCAAGGAGATGCAGCCGAAGACGTTCGCCGACGTCCACGCGGAAGACCTGTTCTCCCAGTGGGACCGGCTCTCGTCCGTCCGCACGCCGATCGTCGCGGCGGTCGCCGGCTACGCCCTCGGCGGCGGCTGCGAACTCGCGATGCTGTGCGACTTCATCATCGCGGCCGACACCGCGAAGTTCGGTCAGCCCGAGATCACGCTGGGCGTGATCCCGGGAATCGGTGGCTCGCAGCGACTGACGCGGGCCGTCGGCAAGGCGAAGGCGATGGACATGTGCCTGACCGGTCGAACCATGGACGCGGCGGAGGCCGAGCGAGCCGGGCTGGTCTCGCGCATCGTGCCCGCGGCCGACCTGCTCGACGAGGCGTTGGCGGCCGCGAACACGATCGCCGAGATGTCGCTGCCGATCGCGATGATGGCGAAGGAGGCCGTCAACCGGTCGTTCGAGACCACGCTGGCCGAGGGCGTGAAGTTCGAACGCCGCGTCTTCCACTCGACGTTCGCGACCGCCGATCAGAAGGAAGGGATGGCCGCCTTCGTCGAGAAGCGGTCGCCGCACTTCACCCACAGCTGAGCGGCACCGGCCGGGCGATCGCTACCAACGAGGCAGCATCGACCCGGCCGAGGCGGCGGCGAGGAGCACCGCTCCGCGCCCCGCCACCGACGCCGGCTCCGCGGGAAGGGTGACCGGGAGTCGGAGAAAGGTCTCGAGCCAGTGGCGCAGTGAGGCGACCTGTCCGCCGCCCCCGAGCAGCACGACCGCCGACGGTGTGGAGCGCGACTCGCGGATCATGGTGCGCAGCAGGGACACCGAGTGCATGACGCCCTCCCGCGTGAGCACGGCAAGGTCGTTGTTCGTCAGCACGACGGCGGCGCCGGTGTTCGGGTCGGCCGCGGTGACGACCCGCTCGAACGCCAACTGTTCCTTGAGGTCTCGGCAGGCGGTGAGCTCGAGTCGCACGCCGCCCTCGGCCAGGTGGTCTTGCAGCAGCCGGTCCAGTTGATCGCCGCCGACCACCGCACTGCGCCGCGCGGTCAGGACCTCGCCGGTTGGGGCGTCGGCCACGCAGGCGGACAGTCCGGAGCCGCCCACGTCGTAGAGCACCACCGAGCCGCGCCGGGGGAGCTGACCGGTGAACCGCAGATACCGGAGCTGGGCCGATGTTTCGGGCAGCACCCGCACGTGGATCCGTGTGGTGGCGGTGGTCGCGAACTCGACCACCTCGGGGTCGATGCCGGTGCGCAGGGTGACCGCGGTGGCCGTTACCAGCTCGGCCTGTTCGACCGCCGTGGCACGGAGGGTGCGGATCGCGGAGATCACCGGCTCGCCGATGGCGCTACCAGGCCGCCGCCGAACGTCGCAGCGCGCCAGCGGTTCGTGGTGGGGTCGATCCGAATGCGCGAGCACCGCACGAGCCCCACTCGCGCCCGCAGACACGCCGAGAACCAGCACCACCGTCGCACTCCTCGCCGCTGTCGAAGGTCACCATTTGGTGGGTGCGTCCCCGGTGTCGAAGTCGCCGGCGGCCCGACGCAGCTCCGCGAGAATCCGCACGAGGCTGTCGAGTTTATCCGCGGACAGTCCGGGGCGCGCAAACACCTGCTCGTTGAGCTGCTCGGTCGCGGCGAGCGCCAAATCTCGTCCGGCCTGGGTGATTTCGACCAGGGTGGCGCGGCGGTCGCTCGGGTGCGGTACCCGGCGGACCAGCTGGGCGGCCTCGAGCCGGTCGACGGCGTTGGTGACGCTGGTCGGGTGAACCTGCAGTCGCGCACTGGCCTTCGCCATCGGCAGCGCGCCGGTGCGGGTGAAGGTCAGCAGGGTCAGCAGTTCGTAGCGTGAGAAGGTCAGCCCGGTGGGCTTGAGGACCTCCTCCACCCGGGCCATCATGATCTGCTGCGCGCGCATGAGCGAGGTGACGGCGGCCATCCCGTCGGCGACCTCACCCCAACCGTGCTCTTCCCACTGGCGGTGGGCCTCCTCGATCGGGTCGAGCGGGAGCGGTTGTGACGGCATGCCCGCCATCATCCCACGACGCGGCGCCGCCGCCCGTGCGCGCGGTGTACCCCAGTCGGGGTGAAGTGCGCGCACAGACGCGCGGTGCCTACACCGGCGGGAGGTGGCCGGTCAGCTTGTCTGCGCGCGCCTTCAGCAGTTCGTCGGCGCGCTCGCGGTCGGTGAAGATCCAGAACTCGCCGGAGGCCAGGCCGTCGAACAGGGCGTCGGCGGCGGCCGCCGGGGTGACGCCGCGATCGCGCAGGTAGTCCCGCATCCGGGCGCGCAGGGCGTCGCCCGCGTCGCCGCTGGCCTCGGCCTTGGCGTAGATGTCGGTGTGCACGGGGCCCGGCAGGAACGCCGCGACCCGGATCGGCGCGTCCACCTCGGCGAGTTCGACCGCCAGGCACTCGGTCAACGCCAGCGCCGCGTGCTTGCTCGCCACGTAGGCGGCCTGCGCCGGCATGGTGGTGACGGCACCGACGGACGCGGTGTTGACGATGATCGCCTCCCCGCCGTCGGCGAGCATCCGCGGCACGAACGAGCGGATGCCGTGGAAGACCCCCGACACGTTCACCGCGAGCAGCCGCTCGAAGCGGTCCGGGTCCAGTTCCCACAGTCGGCCGGTGCGCTCGATTCCGGCGTTGTTGACCAGCAGCCGGACCGGTCCGAATCGGTCCGCGGTCGCGGCGGCCAGGCGGTCCACGTCGGCGGGATCGGTGACGTCGCAGCGGACCGTGAGCACGTCGGCGCCCGCGAGTTCGGCGGCGACGCGCTCGAGCCCCTCGGCGTCGAGGTCGGCGAGCACCACGCGCATGCCGAGGTCGGCGGCGCGGCGCGCAACCGCCGCGCCGATGCCGGAGGCGGCGCCGGTCACCACGGCGGTGGTTCCGGCCAGGTCCCGCAGGTCGAGTGTCGTCATGTCCGCACCGTAAGGGGCGAGATCGCGAGCCTGGGAGGGGTGTTCCCCGTCAGCGGGAGCCGTCGGTGGTCTCCACGCGGTGGCGAAGTACGGTTCCCGCGGAGGCTATGACTTTGACCGAACTGCAGACGCCGTGGCGCCAGCATGCGCTGATCCGGGCGGTGTTCTTTCTCATGGGGGCGGAACTGTTCCTCGCCTCCCCGCTGCTGCCGACCATCTCCAGGGACTTCGGTACCAGCATCGCTGCCACCGCGTGGGTGGTCACGGTGTTCGGCCTGGCCTATGCGATCGCCAGCCCGCTCGTCGGTGCACTGACCGAACACCTGCCGCGGCGGCGGGTGATCCTGTCCGGCATAGCCGTTTTCGCGACCGGGGAACTGTTGTGCGCGGTCGCGCCGGGGCTGGGGTGGTTGCTCGCGGCACGGGCCGTCGGCGGAATCGGTGGGGCGCTGGTCGGTCCGGCGATGTGGGCCTACCTGGCCGAGACCGCGGCGCCCCGCGAGCGTGGCCGCGCCATCGCGGGTGGCTCCGCCGCCTACGCCGGTGGCCAGATCGTCGGGGTGCCGCTGGCGACGTTCGCCGCCGCCGCGTCGAGCTGGCGGTTCGCGTTCGCGGCGGTCGCGCTGGGCCTGGCGGTCGCGGGCACGCTGATCGCATTGCGGCTGCGCGAATCGGTCCGGGTGACAGGGGCTCCGGGTCGGCCACTGGCCGCGCTGCGGTCGTCCTTCGGGCTGTGGAAGGTCGGGGTGTTCCGGACCATCATGGCCGGCAACTTCTTCGTGCAGGCGGCGCGGCTGGGCACCTATGCGTACGCGGGCGCGTTGTTCGCCACCAAGTTCGGCTTCGGCACCGGGGTGCTGGGGTTGGTGGGAATGGTGGTCGGGATCGGCTCGCTGATCGGTTCGCTCGTCGCCGGTCCGCTGATCGACCGGTGGACCTCGGCAGGCAGGCACGTCTCGCAGCTGAGCGTCGGGTGGGGGCTGATCCTGGCGGCCGCGCTGGCGATCGCGACCACGGCCGACACCTGGCAGTGGGCGCTGGCGGGATTCGTGCTCTCCTTCTTCTGCGGCACCGCCTTCTTCAGCACCGCGCAGGTGTACCTGACGACGGTGATGGCGGAGCGGCGCGCACCCGCGGTGTCCTGGAACAACTCGGTGCTCTACATCGGCACCGGAGCCGGGACCACCGCGTTGGGTCTGACCACGCTCGGCGGTACCGCGTTCGTGGTCTGCTCGGTGGTGTTCGCGTTGTGCGCGGCCGGGTTCAGTGCGGTGCTCGCGGTCCGTCGCGCCTGACCCGACCCCGCCACCCCTGGTTCCCCAGTGCCACATCGGTTCGCCTCACGTGAACCGATGTGACGTTGGGGAGGAGTTCGGATCAGGCTGAGCGCAACGCTGGTCGAGGCGGGTGCGCTGCGGCAGAGTCGTTCACCGATGCGGGTGTGGCTGAGTGGCTAGGCACCGGCCTGCAAAGCCGTTCACACGGGTTCGAATCCCGTCATCCGCTCGCACGGATCGGGGCCGCAGGGACATGTCCCTGCGGCCCCGATCTCCTGTCCGGGGTCAGCCGACGCTGGGCGGCTGGTCCACGAGCTGCGCGAGGTAGAGCTGCTCGCCGAGCTTGTCGATCAGCTCGAGCTGCGTCTCGAGGTAGTCGACGTGATCCTCTTCCTCGGCGAGGATCTTCTCGAACAGGCCCGCGCTGGTGTGATCACCCTTCGCCCGGCACATGGTGATCCCGGGGCGTAGCCGCTCGACGACCTCGACCTCGATGGCCAGGTCGGAGGTGAACTGTTCCCTGATGGTCTGGCCGACGCGCAGCGGGAGGATGCGCTGGTAGTTCGGCAAGGCTTCGAGCATGAGGATCCGGTCGGTCAGCAGCTCCGCGTGCTGCATCTCCTCGAACGATTCCTGGCGCGTCTTCTCTGCGAGCTTGGTCAGACCCCAGTTGGCCTGCATCTTGGAGTGCAGGAAGTACTGGTTGATCGCGGTCAGTTCGCTTGTGAGCTGGTCGTTCAGAAGTGCGATTACCTCGTCGTCGCCGCGCATGACACCTCCGCTGGGGTGGGCTGAACCGTGGATTCAGCCTAACTCCCAGCGGGCGAGTTCACGCGCTGATCTGTTCGACCTGTTCGACCTCGCAGTTCGAGAGATGGTCTTCGATCATCGACTTGATGCGGTCGCGGCAGAGTCCGCAGTTTCGACCCTTGCCCGCACCACATCCCATGGCGACCTGCTTCGAGGTGTGTGCCCCGGCAGCGATGCACAGCTGCACCTGTTCTTCGCTGGTGCCCGCGCAAATGCATGCGTACATCTGGTAGTTCCTCCGGCAGTGCTCCGATCCTCAGGGAAGGCTACACTAACCGGCCGCGATTGGAAAGGTTAGCCTAACCGGTCGATTCGAAGCGCCGCCGTTGACTTCCGCTCGGCAACGTCCGTAACCTCTGGTAACACATAACTGATGTGAGGAGCGCGACATGGCCGAGTTCGACATCGTGGTCAACGGCGGACTGTGGTTCGACGGGACCGGCGACCGGCCGCTGGTCCGCAACCTCGGCATCCGCGACGGCGTCGTCGCGGTCGTCTCGGCCGAACCGCTGCCCGCCGGCCCCGGCACCGAGGTGCTCGACGCCGCGGGCAAGTGGGTGCTGCCCGGGTTCGTGGACGTCCACACGCACTACGACGCGGAGGCGCTCGTCAGCCCCGGTCTGCCGGAGTCGGTAAGGCACGGGGTCACCACCGTCGTCCTCGGCAACTGCTCCCTGTCCACCGTGTACTCCACGCCGCGCGAATGCGCCGACCTGTTCAGTCGGGTCGAGGCGGTGCCGCACGGCTCGGTGCTGCGGATCCTCGAGGAGAACAAGACCTGGAGTGGGCCCGCCGAGTACGTCGAGGCCCTCGACGAGCTGCCGCTCGGCCCGAACGTCGCCGGCTTCATCGGCCATTCCGACATCCGCACCCACGTCCTCGGACTCGGTCGCGGCACCGACCGGAAGACCAAGCCCAGCGCCGCCGAACTCGACCGGATGGGGTCGATGCTCACCGAGGCGATCGACGCCGGATTCCTCGGGCTGTCCTCGATGACCAACGCCCTCGACAAGATCGACGGCGACGAGTACCGGTCGCGCTCGTTGCCCTCGACCTATGCGCGCTGGCGCGAGTTCCGCTTCCTCAACCGCATCCTGCGCGATCGCGGCAAGATCCTGCAGAGCGCGCCGACGATCAACCTGCACCCCAACGTCGCCGCCTTCTTCGCCGAGAGTTCCGCGATCGGACGGAAGCGGCCGCTCAAGACCTCGCTGCTGTCCGGCGCCGACTCGAAGGCCTACCCGGCGATCGTGTACTTCATGCTCACCGCGGCACCGTTTCTCAACCGATTCGCCAGGACCGACTTCAGGTGGCAGCACCTGCCGGTGCCGTTCACGGTGTACGCGGACGGCATCGACCTCGTGGTGTTCGAGGAGTTCGGCGCCGGCGCCGCCGCGCTGCACCTCAAGGATCAGGTCGAGCGGAATGCGTTGCTGCAGGACGAGGAGTACCGCCGCTGGTTCCGCAAGGACTACGACAACAAGTTCTCCCCGCGGATCTGGCACCGCAACTTCTACGACGCGGTGATCGTCGGCTGCCCGGACGAGACGATCATCGGCAAGACCTTCGGTCGGGTGGGTGACGAGAGGGGCGTCCACCCGGTCGACGCCTACCTCGACCTCGTCGTCGAGTACGGCTCGACGCTGCGGTGGCGCACCACCATCGCGAACCATCGGCCCAAGCTCGCACGCCGACTCGCCGCGAGCTCCGGTGTCCAGATGGGATTCGGGGACGCGGGCGCCCATCTGCGCAACATGGCGTTCTACAACTATCCGATCCGACTTCTCAAGCGGGTCAAGGACGCCCAGTCCGAACGCAAGCCCTTCCTCACCGTCGAGCGGGCCGTCCACCGGCTCACCGGCGAGCTCGCGGACTGGTACGGAATCGACGCCGGCCACCTGCGCGAGGGTGACCGCGCCGACCTGGTGATCGTCGACCCGGCCGGACTCGACGAGTCGGTGGACGGCCTGTTCGAGGAGCCGGTCGCCGAGTACGGCGGCCTGCGCCGGATGGTCAACCGCAGCGACCGGGCCGCGGTGGCCACGGTGATCAACGGAAAGCTGGTGTACCGCAACGGTGAATTCGAGCCCGGCTTCGGAGTGGAGAGGACCGGCCGATTCCTCCGCGCGGGCGCGAAGGAACGCCGCGCGGTCCGGGTGGGAGTCGACGCGTGAACACCGGTAGCGGCCGCATCGTCTCGTACCGCCGCGGCGGGCTCGTCTTCGACGTCCGCGACGAGGGCCCGATCGACGGCGTTCCCGTGGTCCTGCTGCACGGGTTCCCCCAGGACTGGCGTTCCTGGGACGCACTGGCGCCGCTGTTGCACGCCCGCGGTTACCGGACCCTCGCTCCGAATCAGCGCGGGTGCTCGCCCGGCGCCCGCCCGCGGTCGCGGTGGGCCTACCGCCGTGCGGAACTGACGGCCGACGTCGTCGAACTGATCGAGCAGGCGGACCTCGGCCCCGTGCATCTGGTCGGGCACGACTGGGGCGCAGCCGTCGCCTGGAACCTGGCGGCCGAGCGCCCCGACCTCGTGCGCACGTTGTCGGCGCTGTCGGTTCCCCACCCCGCCGCCTTCGCGCGCGCGGTCCTCACCAGCAGTCAGATCGTCAAGTCCTGGTACATGTTCGCGTTCCAGGTGCCGTGGCTGCCGGAACGGCTGCTCGCCTCCGGCGACGCGGTGCGCCGCCAGCTTCTCCGCAGCGGGATGAGCGTCGAGGTCGCCGACCGGGACCTCGCGCCGATGCGCGAGCAGGGCCGGGCCCGCGGCGCATTGAACTGGTATCGGGCGATGCTGTTCTCGACACCGGGACACACCGCCGCGCGCGTCCGCGTGCCCACGCTGCACGTGTGGAGCGACGGCGACACCGCGCTGGGGGCCAAGGGTGCCGCGCTGACCGGGAGGTACGTCGCCGGCCCGTACCGCCTCGAGACCCTGCGCGGGGTGAGCCACTGGATTCCCGACGAGGCGCCGGAGCAGCTGGACGCGCTGCTGGCACCACATCTGCAGCGGGCCTGAGGGATTGCCCTGCGGGCACGCTCCCGCGGGGTTACTGTCCCACCCGTGCACTGCTGCGGGCCGTCGCGACGTCAGGTGATCGGGCTGTTGGCCGCGGCTGCGGTCCTGCCGGTGCTCGGGGGACGCGGCGGTGTCGCTCGCGCGGGCACCGAACCGATGTGGGCGCGAGATCTGGAAGTCGTCACGATCACCGACACGTCGATCGTCGTCACCTGGGCGACGGTGTCGGCGGTGAGGGTCGACGACCACGGCATGCCGCTCCCGCTCGCCGCGGACACGGAACTGCGGCTCGGCCCGGCGGATTCGCCCGCCGCGCCGCGGGTGGTCCTTCGCGACGACAACCCCACTCCGTTCCACTACGCGGAGGTGCACGGCCTCGAGCCGGGGCGCGAGTACCGGTTCGAGGCGTACTCGAACGGGCTGCGCGCCGCCCCGGCGCTGCTTGCCACGGGGAGGCCGGGCGCCGCGGAGTCCACCGGCCGAGTCACCGCGCTGGTCCCGCCGCCCGGCCGCCTGCTGCGCACGATCGCGCTGTCCAACGACGTGCACTTCGGCGAGGAACTCAGCGGCATCGTCGCCGCCGGACTGCCGCCGGGATTCCGGCAGGAACCGGGCCTGCTGCCGTACCCCGAGGTGATGCTGACCGCGATGCTCGCCGACCTCCGGGCGCCCGACCGCGGCGCCGACCACCTGGTGGTGGCCGGCGACCTGACCGACGAGGCGTCGGCGACGGACTCGGCCGGCGTCCGCGCGCTGCTCGACGGCTGGGGCGTCGCCGGCACCGACTACTTCGTCAGTCGGGGCAACCACGACCGCCCGCACGTCGGCGCCGACTACGCAGGCTGTTCGGTTCTGCCGGCCGCGAACGACCACCACGACTGCTGGGGTGACGTGTTCTCGCCCCGGCAGGTGATGGCGTCCTTCGACCTCGGCGGTCTGCGTCTGTTGTCGGTCGACACCACCGCGGTCGACGGTTCGGGCGGAGTCGTCGAGCCCGCGCAGATGGCACAGATCCGGGATGCGCTGCGGGCCGACCCGGACCGCCCGACCCTGGTGTTCGGTCACCATCCGGTGACGGCGGAGTCCGGGTTCTCCAACGTGGCGGGTCCGAGTTTCGTTCTGAACAGGCCGGATTCGATGCAGCTCCAGGAGCTCTACCTGCGGGCGCCCGGGGTGTTCCTGCAGCACAGCGGGCACACGCACCGGAATCGGCGCACCCGGCCCGACAACGCGGCGTCGGTCGAGTACCTCGAGATCGGTGCGGTCAAGGAGTATCCGGGCGGGTACAGCCTGCTGCGGGTGTACGAGGGCGGCTACACGGTCAACTTCTACAAGACCCGCACGGCCGAGGCTCGGCGGTGGAGTCAGCGCAGTCGCGGGGAGTTCTTCGGTCAGATGCCCGAGTACACCCTCGGCACCGCCGAGGACCGCAACCACGTGGTACTACGCGACCTTTCGGGCCTGACCGCGACGTGACACCGGCGCTCGGCCGGGCTGCGCGCGACCGCCGGCCGTCCAGGCGCCGAGCAGCGAGTCGGTCAGCTGACGCTTGACCGTTGCCACGTGGTCGGCGGCGCCGTGCGGGTCGAGTGACTCGCGGAGCAGCTGGAGGAACCGGGCGGGTGTCACGCCGAACGTCTCGAGGAGTTCGGCAGGGCTCGCGCCGCCGAACGGTGCCCACGTGATCGCGAACTTGATCACCCACCCGGCGTGCGGGCTGACGGCGCCGGTTCGTTCGAGGAAGTCGGACAGTCGACGCCACGCGCGGATGCGATCCGCGTCGCCGGCGCTCACGCGGCACCTGCCGTCGACGGCGTCGCCGAGTCGGCGGCCACCGGGCTGACGGCGAACACGGGGAACCGCTCGCCCGGGGGTGTCGGACGGAACGTGACCCGCACGGCACCGTCGGTCGCGGCGGTGACCTCGCCCTCGACCCAGGTGTAGATCCGCGGGCCGTCGTCGAGCCGGACGATGGCAACGACCGGGGGAGTCGGGCCGGATTGAGGCTCGTGCGTCGGGACGGGTGCCGGCTTCCAGGACACGATCGATCCCGAACCGGTCGACGGCACCGTGTCGAGCTCGGAGCCCCGGCAGGTGGTGCACGTCGCGGACGTCGGTGCGAGCAGCGTGGCGCAGTGCGCGCAGCGCTTGAGGAGCAGCGCATCCGACGCGAGGGTGCGCGGTCGCGCGGTGTCGGACGGTCTGAGTGGGGGCTCGAGCGTGTTCGGCTGCATCGGAATCCTCGGCGGGTGGCGGTGGGTGATATGGATCACACTGTCGTCTCGCCCGCCCGTGCTCGTGAGGGCAGAACTACGGGGATACCTACCTGTTTTCGATGGGGGTACCTACCTGCTCCCCTCGTCGAGGGCGCCTGTGGTGGCCTCGCGTTCGACGATCGAGCCTGGTCGAGGACCCGCCCCCTAGGGGGAAACCGCGGGGGGGGGCGCCGGGGGGGTGGCCCGCCCACGCGCCCGCACCAACCGCCCCG
>NZ_JBHZAH010000042.1:0-36457 GCF_042754225.1 Rhodococcus sp. NPDC059234 | reverse complement strand
AGCTGAACCGATGTGACATTGGGGAGGTCGTGTTTAGGGGTGCGGGTTAGGCGCGGGCGGCCAGCGCCGCGAGGTCCGGCACCAGCTGCGCCAGTGCGCGGCCGCGGTGCGAGGCCGCATCCTTCTCCTCCGGACTGAGCTCGGCGGCGGCTCGACGCTCCCCCGCCGGCACGAACACCGGGTCGTAGCCGAAGCCGCCGTCGCCGTGCGGCTCCCGCGCGATCGCGCCGGGCCACGACCCGCGGACGACGCGTTCGGCGCCGCCCGGGACCACGAGTGCGCAGGCCGACACGAACGCCGCTCCGCGACGCTCGTCCGGCACGTCCGACAGCTGTGCGAGCACCAGCGCCGTGTTCGCGTCGTCGTCGCCGTGCCCGCCCGACCACCGCGCGGACAGCACGCCCGGCATGCCGTTCAACGCGTCCACCTCCAGCCCGGAATCGTCGGCGACGCATGGCAGTCCGGTCGCGGCAGCACCATCCCGGGCCTTCGCCAGCGCGTTGTCCTCGAAGGTCGCGCCGGTCTCGGGCGCCTCCGGGAACTCCGGCACCTCGTTCAGGCCGACGAGGTCGATGCCGCTCACCCCGGCCGCCTCGAGCACCCGCCGAAGCTCCTCCAGCTTCTTCGCGTTTCGGCTGGCGACGAGCAGGCGGACAGGCTCAGGCACCGAACTTCTTCTTCGCCGCGTCGGACTCCTTCGGCTCCGGCAGCTCGCCCGGGTAGGGCAGCGCCAACGCCTGCTTCTGCACCTCGAACAGCTGCTCGCAGCCGGCGAGCGCGGAGTCGAGCAGCTTGTCCAGCGTGGTGCGCGGGAAGGTCGCGCCCTCGCCGGTGCCCTGCACCTCGACCAACGTGCCGGTGTCGGTCGCGACGACATTCATGTCGACCTCCGCCCGCGAGTCCTCCTCGTAGGGCAGGTCCAGCCGCACCCGGCCGTCGACGACGCCCACGCTGACCGCGGCGATCGCGCAGGACAGCGGCTGCGGGTCGGCGAGCCGGCCGGCCGCGCGCAGGTAGGTGACGGCGTCCGCGAGCGCGACGTAGGCACCGGTGATCGCCGCGGTGCGGGTTCCACCGTCGGCCTGGAGAACGTCGCAGTCGATGGCGATGGTGTTCTCACCGATCGCGGCGAGGTCGATGCACGCGCGCAGGGACCGGCCGACGAGACGGCTGATCTCCTGGGTGCGTCCGCCGACCTTGCCCTTGACCGACTCGCGGCCGCTGCGGGTGTGGGTGGCGGCGGGGAGCATCGCGTACTCGGCGGTCAGCCAGCCGAGGCCGGAACCCTTCCGCCAGCGCGGCACGCCCTCCTCGACGCTCGCCGTGCACATCACCCTGGTGTTGCCGAATTCGACCAGCACCGATCCCGCCGGATGGCTGGTGAAACCTCGGGTGATTCGTACCTCGCGGAGTTCGTCGTCCGCCCTGCCGTCCAGTCGTCTACTCACGGGCGCAAGCCTAGAGGACGATCAGATGTCGAAGACGTCCCCGGCGCTGACCGCGTGCACGGGGCCGGAGAACTCGGCCTTGGCCTCGGCGATGACGTCCTCGCGAGAGGTCCACGGCGGGATGTGGGTCAGCAGCAGCTCGTCGACCCCGGCGAGCGCCGCGACGCGACCGGCCTCGGTCCCGGACAGGTGGATGCCCTGCGGACGGCTCGGGTGATGGGTCCACGACGCCTCGGACAGCAGCACATTCGCGCCGCGCGCGAGCTCGACGACCTCGTCGCACATCCCGGTGTCGCCGGTGTAGACGATCGAGCGGCCGTCGGGGTCGGTGAAGCGCAGTCCGTACGCCTCCGGCGGATGGAACACCCGGCGGGCCTGCACGCGCAGCGCGCCGTACTCGACGGTGGCGCCGTCGGTCAGGGTGTGCAGGTCGATGGTGTCGGTGATGTCGTCGGTTTCGCCCGCGCACTCCGCGGACGCTGCACCGATCCGGCAGGCGGTGTCCGTGGGCCCGTAGATCAGCGCCCTCCCCGAGGGCGGATTCGGGTGGTACCGGCGCCACACGAGCAGGCCCGGCAGGTCGAGGCAGTGGTCCGCGTGCAGATGCGTCAGGAAGATCGACACCTCGCCCGGGTCCGCGTAGCGCTGCAGCGCACCGAGCACCCCTGGACCGAAGTCGACGACCGCGGGCGGGGTGTCCGGCGCGGTCAGGAGGTAGCCCGACGCGGGCGAGTCGGGACCCCCGACACTGCCCGAACAACCCAGGACGGTGATGCGCATGATGCCATGCTGCCACGCGGCCCCGCTCCCGAATAACGTTCGGGCCGATTCGAGACGAACACGGCACCTGCGAGGGGCTGCGCCCGCCGTCACATCGGGTCGCGCGACCTACGGTGTGAGGGCCTTCGCCGCCCGCTCCTTGCGCACGTCGGAGGCGAGAATCCAGGCCGCGAGGACGCCGCCGAGGGCACCGAAGAGGTGGCCCTGCCACGACATGCCGGGCACCCCGGGCAGGACTCCCCACAGCAGGCCGCCGTAGACGAACAGCACGACCACACCGAGCATCAGTTGTCCGAAGTGCCGCGTGAACAACCCGCGCGCGATCAGGTACGTGAGCCAGCCGAAGACCAGCACCGACGCACCGAGGTGGTTGCTGTTGGCGCCACCGAACAGCCAGGTGCCGAGGCCGCCGACCACCCAGATGATGCCGGTGGCGGCAAGGCCGCGCCCGATACCCGACAGCAGCACCAGGAACCCGAGGACGAGCAGCGGAATGGTGTTGGCGACGAGGTGTCCCCAGCCGTAGTGCAGCACCGGCGCGAACACGATGCCCCACAGCCCGTCCACGGTCCGCGGCTCGATTCCGCCGTTGTCGAGCCCGCCGCGGAAGAGCATGTCGACGAATTCGAGGACGTAGAGCGCGAACACGAACACGCCGATGACCATGGCCGCCTGCTGCCAGAGCGGTCGCTCGCCGAGCGGCCTTGTCGCCGGCGACGACGACTTCCCGGGCACCGGAAGTCCGGCCGGGTTCACGTTGAACGCGTCGCTCGAACCACTGGGCAATGTCACGGCGACGGAACCTCTTTCGTCACGCCCGTGCGCGGCCGGCCGGGCTGGATTCGCTACCTCGAGCGTACCGCCGCGACACGACCGACGGACTACGACGAGACGTCGAAGGCCGACGGGAACAGGTCCCGGTAGGTCGGGATGCCCGCGACGGGGGTCGCAGACAACACGGCATCGACAATCGCGCGCGCGACGACGTCCGCGGCGGCCGCGCAGACGGCGTCGAGGACCGGCAGATCGGCCGGGAACGCCGCGGGCACCTCGAAGGGAGCGGTCTCGGCGGTTCCGGTGGCGAGCGCGAACAGGGTGTCCCCGTCCAGCGGCGAGTGCGCCGGGCGGATCGCCCGGGCGAGGCCGTCGTGCCCGGCGACCGCGACGCGGCGGCATCCCGCCTTGCTCAGCGCTGCGTCCGTCGCGACGACCCCGATGGTGGTGTTGAGGACGGTGCCCTTCTGCCCCCGTTCGACCGCCGCGTCCACCTCGGCGCGGGCGGGCGGGCGCAGCCCCCAACTCGCGGCGTCGGCGTATCCGACACCCCAGGGCAGTCCGGTGTGCGGGTCGAACACCGAGCCGACCGGGTTCGCGACCACCAGCGCCGCGACCGTGACACCCTCGGCGGGGCCGGCGCCGAGCACGAGGCTGGCCGTGCCGACTCCGCCCTTGAGGATGCCCGCGCGAGCTCCCGCGCCCGCCCCGACCGAGCCTCGGGCGAAGTCCGCCGCGGCGGCGTCGACCGCGAGGTAGCCGTGGTCGGCGGTGGGCCGGACCGACCAGTCGCCGACGGGCAAATCGAAGATGACGGCTCCCGGCACGATCGGGACGACGTGCCCCTGCGCGTCCATCGGGATGCCGCGGCCCAGCTCCTCGAGCCGACGCATCACCCCGTCGCCGGCGGCGAGGCCGTACGCACTGCCGCCGGTGAGCAGCACCGCGTCCACCTGCTGCACGCTGTGGCTCGGATCGAGCAGGTCCGTCTCCCGGGTTCCCGGTCCGCCGCCGCGCACGTCGACCCCCGCGGTGGTTCCGGCGGGCGCGAGCACCACCGTGCACCCGGTGGCCCGGCCCGAACCGAGGGTCGCGTCCTCGTCGAGTTCGTGGTGGTGCCCGACGATCAGCCCGTCCACGTCGGCGAGCGAGTTCCGCGAACCCGTCCCGGCACCGAGCCCCGTCACGGCAGCAGGACCTGTACCAGTGAGTCCTGCATCCAGGTGAGCCAGTGGTAGACGTCGAGGTGCGGGGCGCGCGGGTCGTCGGGGTCGAGCTCGTCCGGGGTGTCCGCGTCGATCCCGATCGTGGTGCCCAGTGCGAGGCGCACGTCGTTGAGCCCGGACAGCCAGGCGTCGGCCTGCTCGGGGGTGAGCACCACCTTGCCGCCCTCGGCGGGGACGGTCCGCAGGATCACCGACCCGGCCGCCAGTTTCGCGTCGATGATGTCCGGCTCGTGCAGGCTGCGCAGCGCCCCGCTGGCGTCCGCGTTCCGGGCGTCCCCATCCACATTCGCGTCGTCCGGCCGGAAGAAGTCCGGCAGCAGCCGGGCCAGCGCCGCATCCGTCGGCGCGGTGGAATTCCCGGTGCGCAGGCCGGTCAGTTCGGCGAGGTCGTCCTGCGGCGCTGACTCGGACCGGTCCTCGAGCAGTGAGAGCACCGAGGTCACCAGCGACCGCAGCACCGACGCCTCACGCGCGTCCATCTCGGAGCGAATCTTGACGCCGCTCAACGAGTTCTTCCGACTCCATGTGCGCACCGTGGATACCTACAGGTCCTCTCGAGGTGGTGATGAGACCGTCGCGGGAGGTCCCGCGTCAGCTGTCCCGCTGCATCGTGGCCCAGAGACCGGCCATGTGCAGCCGCTGCACGTCGTGCTCCATCTTGTCGCGCGAACCGGACGAGACCACCGCCTTGCCCTCCTTGTGCACCTGCATCATCAGGTCCGTCGCCTTGGCTTTGCTGTAGCCGAACAGCTTCTGGAAGATGTAGGTCACGTAGTGCATGAGGTTGACGGGGTCGTCCCACACGACCGTCACCCAGGGGCGATCCTGCGCTTCGTCGGCATCGGTGATCTCCTGCTCCGCAGGCAGCACCTGCGGCGCCGGGGCCGGCATGCTCGCCGTCGGGGCCACCATCGGGAATTCGGTTGGGCATGGGGCCATGCCCCCAGCCTACGACGTGACCCGGACAGATTGAACCACCGCGGGCAAAACGCCGGATCCGAGCAACGCCCCCGGCGCGATCGCTACTCGTAGGGTGAGCGCGTGACGAACACTCCGGCGTCGAGCTCCGCATCCGACTGGTCTGTCCCCGCGACCAGCACCGCGCTGCTCACCGACCAGTACGAACTCACCATGATCTCGGCCGCGCTCGCAGACGGCTCCGCGCACCGTCGGTGCACCTTCGAGGCGTTCGCCCGGCGGCTGCCCGACGGCCGCCGATACGGGGTGGTCGGGGGCACCGCGCGCGTGCTCGACGCCCTCGAGCGGTTCCGGTTCGGCGATCCGGAACTGGCGGTGGTATCGAGGTTCCTCGACGAGCGCACCGTGCAGTGGCTGCGCGAATACCGGTTCGCGGGCGACATCGACGGCTACCGCGAGGGTGAGCTGTACTTCCCGGGTTCGCCGATCCTGTCCGTGCGCGGGACGTTCGCCGAGTGTGTGCTGCTCGAGACCGTGATCCTGTCGATCCTCAACCACGACAGCGCGATCGCCTCCGCCGCGGCGCGGATGGTCAGCGCCGCCGCGGGCCGCAAGCTGATCGAGATGGGATCGCGACGCGCCCACGAGGAGTCCGCGGTGGCCTGCTCGCGCGCGGCCTACCTGGCCGGCTTCGACGCCACCTCCAACCTCGAGGCGGTGCGCCGCTACGGCGTGCCGGGGGCCGGCACCAGCGCACACTCGTACACCCTGCTGCACACCGCCGCGGGTGGGCCCGACGAGGCCGCGGCGTTCCGCGGCCAGATCGAGGCGCTGGGCGTCGGCACCACCCTGCTCGTCGACACCTACGACATCACCGAGGGCGTCAAGCGCGCGATCGAGATCGCGGGCCCGGAGCTCGGTGGGGTCCGGATCGACTCCGGCGACCTCGGCGTGTGGGCGCGTCAGGTACGCGAGCAGCTCGACGGTCTCGGCGCGACCAAGACCAAGATCGTGGTCTCCGGCGACCTCGACGAGTACGCGATCGCGGCGCTGCGCGCCGAACCGGTGGACACTTACGGTGTGGGCACTTCCGTGGTGACCGGCTCGGGTGCGCCCACGGCGGGCATGGTCTACAAGCTGGTCGAGGTCGACGGCATTCCGGTGGAGAAGCGCAGCACCAACAAGGTCTCGCGGGGCGGGACGAAATGCGCGATGCGCGTGGCCCGTGCGACCGGCACCATCGTCGAGGAGGTCGTCTACCCCGCCGACGCCGCCGTACCCGAGGTCGGTGGCCTGACCGCCCGGCCGCTGATGGTCCCGATGGTCCGGGGCGGGGTCCGGGAGCCGGGCCAGCCGACCCTGGCCGAGAGCCGGGACCTGCTCGCCGACGGACTGGTGAGCCTGCCCTGGGAGGGCCTGAAACTCTCGCGCGGCGAGGCCGCCGTGCCCACCCGATTCGTCAGCTAGGACCAGGAAATTCCCATGAGCACCAGCGGAAAGTCCCCCGCCACGGGCAGGCGCGCGCTGATCGTCGTCGACGTGCAGAACGACTTCTGCGAGGGCGGCTCCCTCGCCGTCACCGGCGGCGCCGCGGTCGCGGGGGCCGTGTCGGCGTACCTGGCCGACACCGATCGACCGCGGTACGACGCGGTCGTCGCGACCGTCGACCACCACATCGACCCGGGCGCCCACTTCTCCGACCACCCCGACTACGTCGACACCTGGCCACCGCACTGCCGGGCCGGCACCGCCGGTGCCGAGTTCCACCCGGCACTGGACCGCGGCCCGCTGCAGGAGGTGTTCGCCAAGGGCGCGTACTCGGCCGCGTACTCGGGGTTCGAGGGCAGCACCACCGCGGGCGACTCGCTCGCCGGGTGGCTTCGCGAGCGCGGCATCGACGCCGTCGACGTGGTCGGGATCGCGACCGACCACTGCGTGCTGGCCACCGCGCTGGACGCCCGCCGGGAGGGATTCGACACCACCGTGCTGCTTCCGTACACGGCGGCGGTCTCCCCCGGCACGCTCGACGAACCGCTCGACCGGATGCGTGCGGCCGGGGTGCGGCTGGTCGGGACCGTCGCAACGTAGCCTGGGTCGGTGCCCGAACTCCCCGCCGTCCCCGACCTGCTCTCCGAGGCGGTGCGCTCGCTCGGCGGCGCCGAACGTCGCAACCAGCTGACCATGGCGTCCGCCGTGGCCCACGCCATCGACACGGGTGAGCACCTCGCCGTGCAGGCCGGTACCGGCACCGGCAAGTCCCTCGCCTACCTGGTCCCCAGCGTTCGGCACGCCGTCGAGTCCGGCCGCACCGTGGTCATCTCCACGGCGACCATCGCGCTGCAGCGTCAGCTCGTCGACCGGGACCTGCCGCGACTGGCCGGGGCGTTGGAGAAGTCGCTCGGCCGCGAGCCGCGGTTCGCGATCCTCAAGGGCCGCAACAACTACCTCTGCCTGAACAAGATCCACACAGGGGCCGCGGAGGAGCCGGAGAACGCGGAACTGTTCGACGCGTTCGCGATCTCCCGGCTGGGCCGCGAGGTGCAGCGGCTGACCAAGTGGTCCTCGGACACCGAGACCGGAGACCGGGACGAGCTGGTCCCCGGCGTCAGCGACCAGTCCTGGCGCCAGGTCAGCGTCACCGCCCGCGAGTGCCTCGGCAAGTCCCGCTGCCCGGTCGGCGAGGACTGCTTCGCCGAGCGCGCCCGGTCGGAGGCGTCGAAGGTGGACGTCGTGGTCACCAACCACGCGCTGCTCGCCATCGACGCGATCACCGGCATCGCGGTTCTCCCCGAGCACGACGTGGTGGTCGTCGACGAGGCACACGAACTGGTGGACCGGGTCACCGGCGTCGCCACCGCCGAGCTGTCGCCGTCGATCATCAGCGCGGCGGCGCGGCGCTGCGTGAAGCTGGTCGAGGAGCAGGACGCCGACCGGATGGAGGCCTCCGCGGAGGGGTGGGCGGCGGTGCTCGAGGAGTCCCGCGTCGGCCGCTGGGAGGACCTGCCCGACGGCGCGGGCCCGGCGCTGGCCGCGGTGCGCGACTCCGCCTGGGCGGTGCGCACGGCCATCGGGCCGGTGCGTCCGGGCATGAACGCGACCGACCCGGAGGCCGCGGCGGCCCGCAACGCCGCGCTCGCCGCGGTCGACGAGGTGCACGACAGCGCGGTGCGGGTACTCACCGCCTTCGACGAGCCCGACCATTCCAAGCGTCGCGACGTGGTGTGGCTCGCGGACGAGGAACGCCGCGGCAGGCTGATCCGGATGGCGCCGCTCTCGGTCGGCGGGCTGCTGCGCCAGCGGCTGTTCGCCGAGTCGACCGTGGTGCTGACCTCCGCGACCCTGACGGTGGGCGGCTCCTTCGACGGTCTCGCCGTCAACTGGGGGCTGCCGCCGGAGTCCGCGGTCCGCAGCGACCCGGCGATGGCGACGGGCACCGAGACTCCCTCCGACGGCTCCGACATCCGGTGGAACTCCCTCGACGTTGGCTCGCCGTTCGACCATGCCAAGGCCGGAATTCTGTACGTCGCAAAGCATCTGCCCGCGCCGGGCCGCGACGGTCTGGCTCCGAGCTACCTCGACGAGATCGCCGAACTGGTGACGGCGGCGGGCGGGCGCACGCTGGGCCTGTTCTCCTCGATGCGGGCGGCGAAGGCCGCGGCCGAGATCATGCGCGATCGCCTCGACACGCCGGTGCTCTGCCAGGGCGAGGATGCCACCGGCCAGCTGGTGCGCAAGTTCGCCGAGGACGAGGCCACCTCCCTGTTCGGCACCCTGTCGCTGTGGCAGGGCGTGGACGTGCCCGGACCGTCGCTGAGCCTGGTGATCCTCGATCGCATCCCGTTCCCCCGCCCCGACGACCCGCTGCTGGTCGCGCGGCAGCGCGCCGTGGAGTCCCGCGGCGGCAACGGTTTCCTGTCGGTGGCCGCGAACCACGCAGCACTGCTGCTGGCCCAGGGCGTCGGCCGGCTGCTGCGCAGCGTCGACGACAGGGGCGTTGTCGCGGTGCTGGACTCACGCCTGGCGACCGCCCGGTACGGCGGGTACCTGCGCGCGTCGCTGCCGCCGTTCTGGGAGACCTCGGATCCGGAGGTCGTGCGCAAGGCCCTGACCCGGCTGGCGACGGGCTAGCCGGTCCGCGTCGCGAAGGCTGCCGGGTCGAAGGCGAAGACCACGTACTCGCGCGCGCCGACAGTGAACCGGGCGACCTCACCCATACCGTAATGGCGATGCACCGCCAGCGATTTGGCGTTCGCCACCTCGATGAACGCGGCGCCCAGGTCGTAGCATTCGGCCAGGTCCCGGCTCAGCCCCGTCAACAACGCGGTCATCACGCCACGACCCTGGAAGCGCGGGTCGACCGCGACCGGACCGTAGAGGAACAGCCGCGTCCCGGCGGGCACGGCCGCGGCCACCGCATCGACGGTTTCCCTTGGCGGACCGGACGCGAACATCCCCGGAGCCGAGGTCATCGCGAAGCCGGCGAGCGACCCGGCCTCCTCGGCGACGAACACCCCGGGGGCCTCCTGCAGCCGAGCCAACGTCGCATCGTCCATCGAGCCCTGCACGAAACCCTGTTTCGACCTCTCCTCGGGCGAGAGGTCCTCGCCCCTCGAGGCCTGCATCAGCGCGAGAATCGCGCGTCGGTCGGAGGCGACGGACCTACGCACCGTGATCGTCATGTGGCGATCCTCGCAGCCGCCACGCTCTTTGTCCTCAACCGACAACACCCGCCCCGAACTCGAGCCTCCCGGACCGTTTTCCAGGCAGTTTCCTGTCGATAGTGTCGTAGATCACATCGACCGGAAAGGTGACCGAAATCGTGTCGGACATCGGCTACTTCGCCTGGAACCTCGCCCCGCTCCACTCGGACGCACCCTGCGTGCGCGACGACCACCTGGACCTGACCTACCGCGACTTCGCCGGCCGCGTCGACGCCGCCGCCCGGCAACTCGAGTCCGCAGGCGTTCGCCGCGGGGACGTCGTCGCGATCATGCTGCCCAATCGCGTCGAACTGCTCGTGACGCTGATGGCGACGTGGCGAATCGGGGCCACCGCGACCCCGGTGAACCCGACGTTCACACCTGCCGAGGCGCGGTATCAGATCGACGACGCCGCAGCGGTTCTCGTCGTCGGCGATGGGGCGCACACGCCATCGTGCGGCCGGCGCCTCCTCGCCGTCGACGACCTGTCGCACACCCCCGACCCCGCCTGGCGGCCGAGTGCCGGCCCCCGCGGCCAGGACGTCGCACTCCTCGTCTACACGTCGGGCTCGACGGGACGCCCCAAGGGCGTCATGCTCACGCACGACAATCTCGAGTTCATGAGTTCGTCCATGGCACGGCTTCTTTCGCTGACCGCCGACGACCACTGCCTGCTCGTCCTGCCGCTCTTCCACGTCAACGCGATCTGCGTCAGCTTCCTCGCCCCGATGCTGGCAGGCGCGCAACTGAGCGTCACGGGGCGGTTCTCCCCCGACCGCTTCCTCGACGACCTCGCCCGGCTGCGGCCGACGTACTTCTCGGCGGTGCCGACCATCTACGCGCTGCTCGTCGCGCAGCCCGAGGACACGGCGACCGACACCTCCTCCCTGCGCTTCGCGGTCTGTGGCGCCGCACCGATCTCACGCGAACTCCTCGATCGCGCCGAGCAGCGGTTCGGCATGACGATCGTGGAGGGCTACGGACTCACCGAGGGCACGTGCGCCTCGGCCTGCAATCCGCTCGACGGGATCCGCAAGCCCGGCACAGTCGGACCCGCGCTGCCGGGCCAGACGATCGCGATCGTGGACGAGGCGGGCACCGAGCTGCCGCCGGGTTCGACCGGTGAGATCGTGATCCGCGGCGCGAACGTCATGCACGGATATCTGGGACGCCCCGAGGAGACCGCACGCACCGTCGTCGACGGTGCGCTCCACACGGGCGACGTCGGCCGCCTCGACGAGGACGGCTACCTGACGCTCGTCGACCGCATCAAGGACATGATCATCCGCGGCGGCGAGAACATCTATCCCAAGGAGATCGAGAACGCCCTCGCCGGTCACGAGGCCGTGCTGGAAGCGGCGGTGATCGGGGCCCCACACGAGGTCTACGGGGAGGTACCCGTCGCCTACGTCGTCGCCTACCCCGACGCCCACGTCACCGACGACCAGCTCGCCGACCACCTGCGCGACCGGCTCACCAAAGTCAAGCTGCCGGTTGCCATTCACATCGTCGATGCGCTGCCGCGCAACCCCGTCGGCAAGATCGACAAACCCGGGCTCCGCAGCCGGCACCGGCCGCAGCCCGCTCCCGCCGGCTGACCACCGCAGCCGCCGAAACCCACACCGTCACGCAACTCGGGCAGCACCCGAGGCGATGACGCGTACCCGAGACACCCGAGCCACACCCCAAGGAGCATCCGATGGGCTTCACAACCGGGAACCTCCCCGACGTCGACCCCGCCACCTTCCTCGACCGACCCTTCCGCGATCGCCTGCGCGCCGTCTCGACGCACTGGGTGGACCACGGCTTCGGATCACCGAAGATGGTGCACTCCATCTACATTCTCAAGCTGCTCTTCCTCTACGTCGCCGCGGGTGTGTCGATCGCCACCGTCACCTCCGGGCACAACGTCCTCGACGTGGCCTCCTGGTGGAACGAGCCGATCGTCTACCAGAAGCTCGTCCTGTGGACCGTGTTGCTCGAGGCTCTCGGGCTCGGCGGATCCTGGGGACCGCTGGCCGGCCACTTCGAGCCGATGACCGGCGGATTCCGGTACTGGCTGCGTCCCGGCACGATCAGGCTCGCGCCGTGGCCGGGGAAGGTCCCGCTGACCCGGGGCGACACCCGCACCGTCGCCGATGTCGCCCTGTACGCCGCCCTGCTGGTCAACATCGTTGTCGCGCTGGCTCTTCCGGGGGTACACACCGCGTCCATCGACGCCGCGATCGCGGACAACGCCGGGCTGGTCCGGCCCGCCCTGCTGTTCCCGATCGTCGGGCTGCTGGTGGTTCTCGGCCTGCGCGACAAGGTCGTCTTCATCGCCGCCCGCGGCGAGCAGTACCTGCCCGCCCTGGTGTTCTTCGCGGCGCTCCCGTTCGTCGACATGATCATCGCGCTCAAGCTGCTCATCGTCTCGGTGTGGGTCGGCGCCGGGATCTCCAAGCTGGGCCACCACTTCTCGATGGTGGTGCCGCCGATGCTCAGCAACACGCCGTGGATGCCGTCGAAGACGATCAAGCGCGCCCACTACCGCAACTTCCCCGACGACCTGAGGCCGTCGGTCGTCGCCGGCGGGGTCGCTCACGTGCTCGGTACCGTCGTCGAGGTGGCCACCCCGCTGGTGCTGCTCTTCTCCACCAACCGCACCGTCACCCTGCTGGCCGTCGCATTGATGGTGGCCTTCCACCTGTTCATCCTGTCCACGTTCCCGCTGGCGGTCCCGCTCGAGTGGAACCTGCTGTTCGCCTACGCATCGGTGTTCCTGTTCCTCGGCTTCCCCGCGTGGAACGGCTACGGCGTGGCCGACATGTCGTCGCCGTGGCTGACCGGGGGCATCGTCGCCGCACTGGTGTTCTTCCCCATCCTGGGCAATCTGCGGCCCGACCTCGTCTCGTTCCTGCCGTCCATGCGTCAGTACGCGGGAAACTGGGCGTCGGCCACCTGGGCGTTCGCGCCCGGCGCCGAGGACAAACTCGACGAGTTCATCCCGCGGCCCGCGAAGAACCCCCGTACCCAGCTGCTCGCCACCTACACCCCGGAGGAGGCCGACGTCGTCCTGCACCAGATGCTGGGCTGGCGGTCCATGCACAGCCAGGGCAGGGCACTGTTCTCGCTGATGATGAACCACCTCGGCGACGACCTGGACACCTACTCGCTGCGCGAGGCCGAGTTCAACTGCAATTCGCTGGTGGCGTTCAACTTCGGGGACGGACACCTGCACAACGAGCACCTGATCGCCGCGATCCAGCGGCGCTGCAACTTCGCGCCGGGCGAGTTCCTCGTCGCCTGGGTCGAATCGCAGCCGATCCACAAGAACTTCCAGGAGTACAAGGTGATCGACGCGGCACTCGGGGTGATCGAACGCGGCACCTACAAGGTCGACGACGCGATCAACGAGCAGCCGTGGCTGCCGAACGGGCCCATTCCGTTCGACGTGCGGTGGAGACTGGAAGCGGAGCCGACGGATCGGACACTGCGGGAACCGAAGGAGCGGGACATGCGTGACGTCGAGCAGGGTGTGCGCCCGTGACCACAGCCGTCGTCGTCGGCAGCGGGCCGAACGGGCTCGCTGCCGCGGTCCACCTCGCCCGGCACGGGGTCGACGTCCAGGTACTGGAGGCCGCGGACACCATCGGCGGCGGAACGCGGTCCGGCGAACTCACGGTGCCCGGACTGCTCCACGACGAGTGCTCGGCCTTCCACCCGATGGGCGCCGGCTCGCCGTACCTGCAGACTCTCGGGCTCGAGCGGTACGGGCTCTCCTGGCGGTGGCCGGAGATCGACTGCGCGCATCCCCTCGACAGTGGGGACGCGGGTCTGCTGTACCGGTCCGTCGTGACCACCGCGGACGGCCTCGGCGCGGACGGGCCCCGGTGGCAGCGCATGTTCGGTGGCCTCGCCGTGGGCTTCGACGACCTGGCAGCCGACCTGATGCGCCCGATCGCGAACGTGCCGCGCCACCCGCTCAGGCTCGCGAGTTTCGGCCCGCGCGCCCTGCTGCCGGCGACCGCGACCGCCAAGTGGTGGCGCACCGACAAGGCACGGGCGCTGTTCGGCGGTGTCGCGGCGCACGCGTACTACCGGCTCGACCGTCCGGCGACCTCGGCGGTCGGACTGATGATCGTCGCGGCGGGTCACCGCTACGGGTGGCCGGTGGCCGAGGGCGGGTCGCAGTCGATCGCGGCCGCACTCGCGGCGATGCTCACCGACCGGGGCGGGAAGATCACCACCGGGGTCCGCGTACGCAGCGCCGCCGACATCCCGCCCGCCGATGTCGTGCTGCTCGATCTCGCGCCCGCTGCCGCACTGGAGATCCTCGGCGACCGGGTGCCCGCCCGGGTGGCCCGGGCGTACCGCCGCTTCCGGCACGGCGCGGGTGCGTTCAAAGTGGACTTCGCGGTCGAAGGCGGCGTCCCGTGGACCGACCCCGCCTGCGGTCGCGCCGGCACCGTGCACCTGGGTGGCGGCTTCGCCGAGGTCGCCCGGGCCGAACGCGACGTCACGGCGGGCCGGATGCCGCAGCGACCGTTCGTCCTGCTCGGCCAGCAGTACCTGGCCGACCCCACCCGCTCGAAGGGAAACCTGCACCCGGTGTACGCGTACGCCCATGTGCCGCACGGCTACACGGGTGACGCGACGGAGGCGATCGTCGCGCAGGTCGAACGGTTCGCACCCGGCTTCCGGGACCGGATCGTCGCCGCGGTGAGCAGCGGTCCGGCCCGGCTCGCGGAGTCCAACCCGAACTACGTGGGCGGCGACATAATCGGCGGCGCCAACACCGAGACCCAGGTGGTGCTGCGACCGCGGGTCGCGCTCGACCCGTACCGTACCGGCGTGCCGGGTGTGTTCCTGTGCTCGGCCTCGACGCCGCCCGGCGCCGGCGCGCACGCGATGTGCGGATACAACGCGGCCGAGTCCGCCCTGCGTCACCTGCGCCGCGGCGGGAACGAGGTGCTGTGAGCCGACCCGGACACCACGACCGCGGCATCGACGCGCGGCGGCAACTGGCCAGGGTTCCCGCGACGGCCGAGTCCGACGTGCTCGACATCGTCGCGGGGATCGCGCGCGGACTCGACCGCAGGCAGGGCGAGATCACCCGCACGATCAGTGCCCTGCTCGCCCACGAGATCGACGAACTCGACGAGGACCCCCAACTCGTCGAACTGCTCGAGGCGAGCGTGCAGGGAAACGTCTCGACGATGATTCACGTTCTCGCCAACGACATCCCGGTCGACCACCTGCAGCCCACCACCGCCGCCGTCGAGTACGCGCTGCGACTCGCGCAGCGCGACGTGTCCTCGAACTCGCTGGTACGGGCGTACCACATGGGCCAGGACGCCATGATGCGCATCTGCTTCGACGAGGTGAGCGCGCTCGACCTGCCCACCCGACAGAGTCTGGCTGTGCTCAAACATCTTTCGGACATCGTGTACAGCTACATCGACTGGATCACGCTGTACGTCTTCGACGCATACGAGCAGGAGCGCAGCCGGTGGATCGGCGCGCAGGCCAACGTGCACTCCACCACCATCCACACGGTCCTGGCCGGCGGCGCCGTCGACGTCGCGGCCTTCGAGTCCGAGACCGGGTACCGGCTCGAGCAGCACCACGTGGGCGTCGTCGTCTGGTTCACCGGAGCCGACGACGGCACCGGGCTGACCCTGCTGGACCGCTGCGTGCGGGAAATCTCGCGCCGCCTCGCCACCGACGGGGCACCGATCGTGACCGCGGTCGACCGCCGGACCCTCTGGGCGTGGCTGCCCGTCGGACGACGTCAGTCGGCGGTCGACACCGCCGGGCTCGCCGACGGCCTGCCGGCGAATCCCGGAACGCGAGTCGCACTCGGTCTGCCCGCCGCCGGGGTGGCGGGATTCCGCCGATCGCACGAACAGGCCGTCGCCGCCTACGCCGTCGCCAGCGTGCCGAACTCGACGGCCCGACAGGTGGTGAGCTTCGGCGACCGCGGCGTCGCGGTGGTGTCCCTGCTCGCCGAGAACCTGGACTCGACCCGCGCGTGGGTGTGGGAGGTGCTCGGTCCGCTGGCCGCCGACACCGAGCAGGCGGCAACCCTGCGGGCGACTGTCAGCACGTACTTCGCAACCGGCGAAAGCCATCTGCACACCGCGCAGCAGATGAACCTGCACCGCAACACCGTCAAGTACCGCATCAACAAGGCACTCGGCGGTTCCGCGCCGGGCGGGCCCGGCGCACGCAGCAAGCTCGACGTGGCACTGGCGCTGCAGGTGTGCGAGTACCTGGGGGCGATCGTGCTGCGGCCGGCCTGACCCCCAGGCGCCTACCCGACCGGCGCCGGCGCGCACGGCATGTGCGGACACAACGCGGCCGAGGCCGCACACCGTCGCTACGAGACAGTCACCTCGGCCGACCGCTCGGCACCGACCGGCCCGGTGGTGCGGATGAGGTGGTCGAATGCGCCGAGCGCGGCCGTGGCCCCCGCTCCTGCGGCGACGATGATCTGCTTGAACGGAGCGGTCGTGCAGTCACCGGCTGCGAACACACCGGGAACGGACGTCCGCCCGTGGTCGTCGACGACGATCTCGCCACGCGGGGTGAGATCGACCGTGCCGGAGAGCCATTCCGTGTTGGGAAGCAGCCCGATCTGCACGAAGACCCCGTCCAGGTCGACGGTGTGCGACGCGTCGGTCGTGCGGTCCGTGTAGGCCAGCCCGGTGACCTTGGCACCGTCGCCGCGGACCTCGGTCGTCAGGGTGCCGAGCAGGATGTCGACGTTGGGCAGGCTGCGGAGCTTGCGCTGCAGGACGTCGTCGGCGCGCAGCGCGGAGTCGAACTCGACCAGCGTGACGTGCGCGACGATGCCGGCGAGATCGATGGCGGCCTCGACGCCGGAGTTGCCGCCGCCGATCACCGCGACGCGCTTGCCCTTGAAGAGGGGACCGTCGCAATGCGGGCAGTAGGTGACACCCTTGTTGCGGTACTCGGTCTCGCCGGGCACGTTCATCGCCCGCCACCGCGCGCCGGTGGACAGGATCACGCTGCGCGAGAGCAGACGCGCGCCGCTGGCGAGTTCGACCTCGACCAGTCCCTGTTCGGTCGCCGCGGGGATCAGCCTCGCGGCGTTCTGCACATTCATGATGTCGACGTCGTACTGCCGGACGTGGTTCTCCAGCTCGGCGGCGAACTTCGGGCCCTCGGTATAGGGCACCGAGGCGAAGTTCTCGATGCCCATGGTGTCGAGCACCTGGCCACCGAACCGCTCGGAGACGACACCGGTGCGAATCCCCTTCCGCGCCGCGTAGATTGCCGCGGTGGCACCTGCGGGCCCGCCGCCGACGACCAGCACGTCGAACGGGTCCTTCTCGGAGATGGCCGCGGCGGTGCGGTCGGCCGATCCGTCGTCGAGCCGGCCGACGATCTGCTCGAGGTTCATGCGTCCCGAGCCGAAGGGCTCGCCGTTGAGGAACACCGTCGGGACCGCCATCACCTGGCGATTGTCGACCTCGTCCTGGAAGAGGGCACCGTCGATCGCGATGTGCTTGATGTTGGAGTTCAGCACGCACATCAGGTTCAGCGCCTGCACGACGTCCGGGCAGTTCTGGCAGGACAGGGAGAAGTAGGTCTCGAAGTAGAAGTCGCCCTCGAGGTCACGCACCTGGGTCAGCAGGTCTGCGGACTCCTTCGAGGGGTGGCCGCCGACCTGCAGCAACGCGAGGACGAGGGACGAGAACTCGTGTCCGAGAGGGATACCGGCGAACTGCACCTCGACGGCGGTGCCCACGCGGCGGATCGCGAAGGACGGCCGGCGCGGGTCGTCGCCGGTCCGGGAGTGGGTGACCAGGTCCGACATGCCGGCGATCTCGTCGAGCAGTTCGGCGAGTTCCGCGGACTTCGGGCCGTCGTCGAGGGTGGACACCAGCTCGATCGGCTGGATCACCTTCTCCAGCAGCGTCTTCAACTGGCTTGCGAGTGAGGCTTCGAGCATGGGGTCTCTCCGAAAGATTGGCAGCACTGTGACCGGAAGGAACGGGAATCGGCGAACTTCTCAGCTCGAGCCGAGGCGGGGCGATCGGCGCGAGGGACTGGGCCGGCGGCACGAGGCGGATGGGCCCCGTGCCGCCGGTGCGGACCAACGTCGACGATCAGATCTTGCCGACGAGCTCCAGCGACGGAGCGAGGGTGTCCTCGCCCTCTTCCCACTTCGCCGGGCAGACCTCGCCCGGGTGCGAGCGGACGTACTGGGCGGCCTTGACCTTGCGGACGAGTTCGGCGGCGTTGCGGCCGATGCCCTCGGCGGTGACCTCGGTGAACTGGACGACGCCGTCCGGGTCCACCAGGAAGGTGCCGCGGTCGGCCAGGCCCTGGTCCTCGCGGAGCACCTCGAAGTCGGTGCTGATCCGGAGTGTCGGGTCGCCGATCATCGCGTACTTGATCTTGCCGATGGTCTCGGACGAGCCGTGCCACGCCTTGTGGGTGAAGTGGGTGTCGGTGGAGACGGAGAAGACCTCCACACCCAGGCTCTGCAGCTCGTCGTAGTGGTCGGCGAGGTCACCCAGCTCGGTCGGGCAGACGAATGTGAAGTCGGCCGGGTAGAAGTAGAAGACCGCCCACTTGCCCTTGACGTCCTCGTCGGTGACGGTGACGAAGGTGCCGTTCCGGAACGCCTCCGCCGAGAAGGGCTTGATCTTCTTGTTGATCAGCGACATGAACTGCCTCTTTCTGATTCGTGGTGGTGTGTCCGTTGTGGAGACGGACGACTCTCGATTGGTCGAACCGGTCGAAACCGGGAAGGTCGATGCGAACCGCTCAACGACGGCCGAGGATCGCCTCCGCGGTGCGCTGGCCCATCCGGACTGCACCGTCGACGTGCTGGTAGCCCTCGGCGGCGATGTCCGAGCAGGAGAAGTGGATCGGGCCGACCGGGGTTCGCTGGTCCCGACCGTAGCGGTGCAGGCCGCCGAGATCGAAGCTCGCGGCATAGGCGCCGCGAGTCCACTCCTCGGCACCCCAGTCGGACTCGTAGTAGACAACAGGTTCGGTGGCCTGCGGACCCAGGAATCGCGCGATCGAGGCGAGGATCTTCCGCTTACGCTCCTCCGCGCTGAGCGCGAACACGGCGTCGGCCTTCTCGTCCGAGACGAAGCCGACCAGGGTGCCCCGCGCGTCTGCGTGGTTGGTGTTGTCGTACACCTCCTGGACGAGTTCGGCCGCGCTGAACCCGGTGCCGGACAACCCGTCTGCACGCCAGAACGGCGTCTCGTACACGGCGTGCACCTTGATGACCAACCCGAACGACTGGTGCTGATGCATCTGGTGCTGCCGACGCGGCAGCGGCGGGTCGTACGAGATGCGTGAGTACAGGGTCGGCGGGACGGCGAGCACGAGTTGGTCTGCCTCGACCCTGAGGTCGCCGTCGGCGAACACGACCACGCCCTCCTCGCCCCACTGGATCGTGCGCACCGGGGCATTGAGGAACACGTCGTCACCGAGGCGGTCCGCCATCCGGATCGAGACCTGCTGCATCCCACCGATCACGCGCTTGTCGAGGATGAAATCCTCGTCGACCAGGTTGCTGAAGGATCCGGCCGACGCCGCCATCAGCACGGCCTGCAGCGCCGAGAACGCGTGTGCCGGCTTGGTGAGCATGCCGCCCGCCACGAACAGCCCGATGTTGTTTCGGGCTTCCTCGTCATCGGTCTGCTGCGCCAGCCAGCCCTGGAAGGAAATGGTGTCGAGCTCGCGGGCCAGGGGATGCGCCCACGGCTCCTCGGGACCGATCTCCGCGGTGAGCTTGTCCAACATCTCGATCACCCGCTCCATCTCGCGGCGGGTGTTGTCGCCGACGGGAAAGATCTCGCCGGTGTAGCGGGTTCGGACCCCCGACGGGTCGATGTAGACGGACTCACCCTCCCGATGCCGAGAGAAGGTCTGCAGGCCGAGCTCGTCGAGCAGCGCGAAGAGCGCCGTCTGGTCGGGCGAGACCCACTGGCCACCGATCTCGAGGCTCGCGCCGTCGACGCAGTCGGTCCAGGTACGGCCGCCGACGCGGTCACGCGCCTCGAGCACCGCGACAGATACCCCGGCCTGTGCGAGGCGGGTTGCGGCGGTCAGTCCGGACGGGCCGGCTCCGACGATGACGACATCGCGTTTCAGGGTGGGCACAAGCACTCCTAGTTCGTCGTGGGATCACTCAGCCGCGGTTGACTCCGAAGTCGGTAGCGCCGCATACGGCTTCGCCCCAGGCTATGTGTCACCCACCACACCGGAACCGTCCAAATCGTCCTGCCGCAGCTGCACTTCACACCGGATTGGAGTGTTGACCCTGCCAGTGGTCCGGCCGGTCGGCCACCACCCGTCCCGAACCCCGCGCCGTCGCCGGAAATTGCCCTGCAACGACATTTCGGTGCGTTCGCAGCGGCGGCAGACACCTATTAGGCAGGTGTGGCCCAGGTCTCCTCTGTCCATGCTTGGCACAAGACAGGCGACGAGAGAGCAGGAGTCACAATGAGCCACACCGGTGTCGGCCCGAACACCTTGGACGCCACGATAATTCTCGAAGGCAGGGCCGACAGGATCCAGTCCGGCGCCGAGCATCCGGCGTCCCTCCCGCGCCTCGACTTCCTGGACGCCGGCGCGGCGCAACGACATCCCGCGGCGATCATGGTGTGGCCGGGCGGGACGCCGGTGTTGGCCGAAGTCGTGGCGACCCTTGCGAATCTCGGGCTGCGGGTGGCGACGCACGCCGAGCTCGATCCCGCCGGGCTCGACCTCCCCGCGACCGTCACGGCGCACCGCTTCGACTTCTGCAGCCCTGCATTCCCGTGGACGGAGCGGGCGGCTCGGCTGGTCTCCGAGGCGTTCGCTGCCGCCGCCACCGGCGATCTGGAAATGGACGGCTTCGTTCAACTGGTGGCCGCGGCGGAACTGGAGTGGACCGATGCCGTCCTGATCCGCGCCGCATGCCGGTACCTGCGCCAGGTCGGACTCGAGCTGTCCACGTCCACCATGCTGGAGATCCTGCTCGAGAAGCGGGAGTTCGTGATCGAGTACTGCGCCCTCTTCCACGCCCGCTTCCGCCCCGACCACGCCGAAAGGCAGGCAGCAACCCAGTCCGCCGAGGCGGCGGTACGGCAGTGCGTCGAGCAGACCGCGACCCTCGACGAGGACCGCCTCTTGCGTGGGCTGTGGTCGTTCATCGGAGCGATACTGCGCACCAACTGGTTTCAGGGCAACCATGCCCGCGGCACCGTCGTCGCTCCCGCCGCCTTCAAGCTCGACCCGACACTGTTGTCGCTGACGGTCCCGGTCACCCCCTACCGCGAGATCTTCGTGCACTCTCCGGTGGTCGAGGGCAGTCATGTTCGCGGCGGCTCGATCTCGCGTGGCGGACTGCGGTGGTCCGACCGCCGAGACGACTTCCGTACCGAGGTCCTGGGCCTGATGAAGACCCAGAACGTGAAGAACTCCCTGATCGTGCCGATGGGCGCGAAGGGCGCGTTCGTCGTGCGCGGCAGCGCCGACCCGACCCCCGACGAGGTGCGCAGCGCCTACTCGGCCTTCATCGGCGGTCTGCTGGACGTCACCGACAACATCCTGGACGGGCAGGTTGTGCACCCCGCCGACACCGTCATCTACGACGAGGACGATGCCTACCTGGTGGTGGCCGCCGACAAGGGCACAGCGCGCTTCTCCGATCTCGCCAATTCCATCGCGATCGAGCGCGGATTCTGGCTCGGTGACGCCTTCGCTTCCGGCGGTTCGGCCGGGTACGACCACAAGGCGATGGCCATCACGGCCCGGGGCGGGTGGCGTTCGGTTCGAAGGCATTTCGCCGAACTCGGCCTCGACGTGGACACCGACCTGTTCACTGTCGTGGGCATCGGCGACATGTCCGGCGACGTGTTCGGCAACGGGATGCTGCTCTCGCGTGCGATCAGGCTGGTCGGCGCCTTCGACCACCGCCACATCTTCCTCGATCCCGATCCCGATCCCGAGTCCTCGTTCCGGGAGCGCGAACGGTTGGCCTCGCTGCCCCGCAGCAGCTGGGCTGACTATGAGCGCGCGCTGATCTCGGCGGGTGGGGGCGTGTGGCCTCGAACCGCCAAGTCGATCCCGCTCGCCCCGGAGGTCCGGCGTCGACTGGGGGTCAGCGCCGCCGAGTTGCCACCGCACGAGGTGATCCGGGCGATCCTCACCGCCGAGGTCGACCTGCTGTGGAACGGCGGGGTCGGAACCTATGTCAAGGCATCGTTCGAGGGGCACCAAGATGCCTCCGATCCCGCGAACGACCTGCTGCGGGTCGATGCGAACTCACTGCGCTGCAGGGTCATCGGCGAGGGCGGCAACCTGGGCCTGACCCAACGAGCCCGCGTCGAGTACGCCCTGGCCGGCGGCAAGGTGAACGCGGATTTCATCGACAACGCGGCCGGCGTCGCCACCTCCGATCGCGAGGTCAACCTCAAGATCGCACTGGACGCCGCGGTCACCGCAGGCCGTATCGACACCATGGAGCGCAACGCGCTGCTCGCCGGAGCCGAGAAGGACGTCGCGCGGTCCGTGCTGGCCGACGCGGACAGCCAGACGCTGGCGATCAGCCTGGCCGAGGCTCACGCTCCGTTCCTGCTCGGTCGGCACGAACGTCTGATCCAGAACCTCGAGCGCGACGCCGGGATCAGCCGCGTCGCCGAGGTGCTGCCGTCATCGAAGGAACTGGAGGCACGCCAGCACGCGGGGCGCGGGCTGGTCCGGCCAGAGATCGCGGTACTGCTGGCGCAGTCCAAGAACGTGGTGCTCAGCGAGCTGCTGGAGTCCGACCTGATCGACGGCCCCGTGTTCGCGGACACCCTCACCGAGTACTTCCCGGCGGCGGTGCGCAACCAGATCCCCGAGCAGGTCCGCAACCATCGCCTGGCACGGGAGATCCGGGCCGTTCTGGTGGCCAACGAGTTGATCGACCGGGTCGGCCCGGGCTTCATTCACCGACTCGAGGAGCGATTCGGGGTGAGTACACCCGTCATCACCACGGCCTACGCGGTGGTGAGTGAATCCTTCGGCATCCACCGCCTCTGGAACGAGGCGCTCACGGTGCCCGACGCCACGCAGTCCGCAAAGATGCGCCTGCTCCACGGCATCCAGGAGTTGATCGAGCAGGCAACCTCCTGGGTGCTTCGGCACCGCAGCGCCGAGTTCGAACCCGATGCCGAGATCGCCCGGCTGACCCCGGCGGTCGCCGATCTCACTGCCGCACTGCCGCGCCTGTCCGGTATCGCGGAGCGAGACGTGTCCACTCTGAGAACACTCGCGCAGGCGCTGGCATTCGGCGAATCCGCTCGAGAGCTCGAGCTGCCGATCACGCTGGTGGCCGACACCTACAGCGAACTCGGCAGCGCGATCGGGCTCGACTGGGTCGCCGAGAACTTCTCCACCGGCGCCGGGCACTGGAACGCGATGGCTGCGGGAGTTCTCACCGACGGGTTCCAGGAGAACTGGCACCGGCTGGTGCGTGCGGTGCTGCGTGGCGCACCTGCAGACACCAGGGCTGCCGATGCCGTCCAGAGGTGGGTGACCTCGAACCCCACCTGCGTGGGCCGGCTGACCCAGATGACTGGGGAGTTCCGTCGAAGCGGGCGCATCGACAATTCGCGGGTGTGTGTGGTCAATTCCGAACTGGATCTGGCGGTCGCCCACGCCTGAGAGGGGCTGGGCCCGAATCGAATCGGTCTGCCTCCGGATGCGGGTCTCGCATCCGGAGGCAGACTCGGCGAGTACGCCCTCCCACGGAGTTCGTCCGGGCCGCGCCGATCAGGACTGGTAGGCGATGATCGCGAGGAGGAGCTCCGCTCGCACCCGCGCCGAGTCCAGCTCGCAGTTCAGCAGCGACTCGATCCGTCGTATCCGGCTGCGCAGGGTGTGCCTGTGCACACCCAGCGCCGCGGCCGCCGATTCCCAATGCCCGTTCGCCTCGAGGAAGGCCCGGAGCGAGCCGAGCAGTTCGGTTCCGTGGCGTGCGTCGTGGTCGACGAGGGGGGCGATCATGGTGTCCGCCAAGGCCGTGAGCACCTCGCGCGTCGACGCGAACGACATCAACGCGCTCCCGGTCAGCATCGCGAACTCCAAAGGCGCGGAGCCCAGTTCCGCCGCTGACGCCGCGAGCTGTGACTGGTCGATCGCCTCGATCAGGTGGTCCACCCGCTGTGGTCCGCTCAACCCGATGCGCGTCAACCTGCGTACCGGCCCGGACAAGCCGGCCAGCAGGCCGCGCGCGAACGCGACATCGTCATTGCCCCGCAACAGTGCGGTCACCCGGGTGCCCGCCCGACGCAGGTACAGCGGTCTGCCGATCTGGTTCATCGCCGTCTCGATGCACTCCGCCACGTGCTCTGCCGCGGAGTCCGTGTCGCACACCGCTGTCAGTGAGCGGATGGCGCCCTGGCCATCGGCGGCCTTGACGATCTGGGCACGGGCCGGAGCCAGGTCGACCTCCTCGGACAACAGGAGCCCGAGTGCATGGCTGTTGAGGCGGTTCTGCGCGGATCGCAGCCTCGCCGGCTTCTCGAAATCCAACGCGAGCAACGAGTTCGCGTGACCGAGCATCATCTGGTCGACCGAGCTGAGCGCCCTCGGGCTGATCAGCGCCAGGTAGCCGTGCAGCATCTTGCCCACGCTGATCTGCTGGACGGCGATGGACGCCCCCGAACCGGAGAGCGAGACTCTGCTCGAGACCTCCCCCGACCCGCTGGCAAGAACCTGCCGCAGCTCGGCCAGCACGTCGTCGTCGACCGTCTCGGGATGACATTCGGCGACCTGACCCGCGGGGTCGAGGAGCAGCACCGACGCCGAGGTCGCGACAGCCAGCTCGCGCACGGTCGCGCGCGCCCCACCTTGAATGACGGCCCTGGTCATCCGGGGCTGGGCCCGGGACGCCCGCAGCACCGCCTCGTACTGCTGCTCGGCGAGCCGAGCGGTGACGAGTTTGGTGATCGCGGCGAACGGGGTCGGGAGGGGCACCTCGAGCAGAGGCAGCCCCAGATCGTCCGCGGCCGCTACGAGGTCGGCGGGGACCGAGGCGTGGGACAGGCCGGTACCGAACCCCACCGCGGCGACGCCGCATTCGTGCAGTCCGCGAAGGTAGCTCTCTCGGTCCGCCGCACCCAGCGGCAGACGCAGGCCCGTGGTCAGGAGCAACTCTCCCCCCGACAGCCAGCGGAACGGATCGGGCAGCTCGGTGGTCATCGCGAAACTGATCTCGCGATCGAGGCCTGCCGCTCCCCCTTTCAGCGCGAGCGCCAGTTCCGGCTGCGCCAGAACCCACCGTACGGAAACACTCATCTCGACTCCTAGAACTGCCGCCCAAGCCACCTTGGCCCACCGGGAACACGGGCCGTCCCGGACGAACCGGCGAACTTGACACGGCACTGTGCTCCATTTTGTCAGGTGTCGCCGAGTGTGAGGGACCGCACACTGAGTGCAACCGACCGACCGAGACAGGGACATCCGAGAATGAGCGAGATCGAATACCGACTTCCCCAGAAGCGCGCAATTGTCACGGAGCTGCCAGGCCCCGCGTCGCGCGCGCTCGACGCGCGCCGCCGGGCCACCGTCGCTGCAGGCGTCGGCTCCAGTGTTCCGGTGTACGCCGCGGACGCCGACGGTGGCGTCCTCGTCGATGTCGACGGCAATTCGCTGATCGACCTCGGCTCCGGGATCGCCGTCACCAGCGTCGGCGCCTCCGATGCCGCGGTCGCCGAGGCGGTCCGCGAGCAGGTCGGCCACTTCACCCACACCTGCTTCATGGTCACCCCCTACGAGGGTTACGTCCGCGTCGCCGAGGAACTGTCCGCGTTGACCCCGGGCGACCACGACAAGCGCACCGTGCTGTTCAACTCCGGCGCAGAGGCGGTCGAGAACGCGGTCAAGGTCGCGCGCCTGGCGACCGGCCGCGATGCGATCGTCGCCTTCGACCACGCTTACCACGGCCGCACGAACCTGACCATGGCGCTGACCGCGAAGTCGATGCCCTACAAGACGAATTTCGGTCCGTTCGCGCCCGAGGTGTACCGGATGCCGATGTCGTACCCGTATCGCGACGAGGCGGGCCTCACCGGAGAACAGGCCGCCCGCCGGACGATCACCCAGATCGAGAAGCAGATCGGCGCGGACTCTGTCGCCGCAATCATCATCGAGCCCATTCAGGGCGAGGGTGGATTCATCGTCCCCGCACCGGGATTCCTCCCGACGCTGGCCGCCTGGGCGAAGGAGAACGGGGTCGTCTTCATCGCCGACGAGGTGCAGTCCGGCTTCGCCCGCACCGGCACCTGGTTCGCGTGCGAGGACGAGGGCGTGGTCCCCGACATCATCACGATGGCCAAGGGCATCGCCGGCGGGCTGCCGCTGTCCGCGATCACCGGCCGGGCGGACCTGCTCGACAAGGTGCACCCGGGCGGGCTCGGCGGCACCTACGGCGGCAACCCGATCGCGTGCGCGGCCGCCCTCGCGACGATCGACACGATGCGCGCGCTCGACCTGCCCGCGCGCGCCCGGCACATCGAGGAGCTCGCGATGACCCGGCTGCGTGCGCTCGCGGCGGACGTCCCGGCGATCGGCGACGTCCGGGGTCGTGGCGCCATGATCGCCGTCGAGTTCGTCAAGCCCGGCACCACCGAACCCGACGCGGAACTCACGAAGACCGTCTCCGCGAAGGCGCTCGAGCAGGGCGTCATCCTGCTCACCTGCGGCACCTACGGCAACATCGTCCGACTGTTGCCTCCGCTTGTCATCGGCGACGAGCTCCTCTCCGACGCGCTGAGCGTGATCGAGGACATCGTCCGCACCGCCGCCTGATCTCCGTTCCCCGCCGCCGTCGTTTCGGCGGCATGCCATCACAAGGAAAACCATGACTGACATCAGCGCACTGATCTCCCGTGTCCCCACCGGTCTCTGGATCGACGGCGAATCCGTCGCCCCGATCGCGGGCGGAGCGTTCACCGTGCACGATCCCGCCACCGGCGACGCCATCGCCGACGTCGCGGACGCCGGTGCCGAGGATGCGCTCCTGACGCTCGACTCCGCGTGCCGGGTCCAGCACCAGTGGGCCGCGACCAGCCCCCGCGAGCGCTCGAACATCCTGCGCCGCGCGTGGGAACTGGTCATCGAGCGGTCCGAGGACCTGGCCGCGCTGATGACTCTGGAGATGGGCAGGGCGCTGAAGGAAAGCCGGTCCGAGGTCGGCTACGGTGCCGAGTTCCTGCGCTGGTTCAGCGAGGAGGCGGTCCGCATCCAGGGGCGCTACACCCGCAGCCCCGGCGGCGCGGGCCGGATCGTGGTCACGAAGGTTCCGGTGGGGCCCTGTCTCGCGGTCACACCGTGGAACTTCCCGCTCGCCATGGGAACCCGCAAGATCGCGCCCGCGCTCGCCGCGGGCTGCACGATGATCGTCAAGCCCGCAGCCGAGACCCCGCTCACCATGCTGGCCTTCGCGCAGATCCTCGCCGACGCCGGCCTGCCTGCCGGGGTGGTCTCGGTGCTGCCCACCAGCAACGCGGCCGCCGTCAGCACGGCGCTGATCGACGACCCGCGCCTGCGCAAGGTCACCTTCACCGGATCCACCCAGGTCGGCCGGATCCTGATCGCACAGTCGGCCCGCAACATCCAGCGCACCTCCATGGAACTCGGTGGCAACGCGCCGTTCGTGGTGTTCGACGACGCCGACGTGGACGCCGCGGTGGACGGCGCGATGGCCGCGAAGATGCGAAACGGCGGCGAGGCCTGCACCGCGGCCAACCGGTTGATCGTGGCCAATTCCGTGCGCGAGGAGTTCACCGCCAAGCTCACCGAACGGATCGCCGACCTGAAGGTCGGACCGGGTCTCGACGAGGGCACCGACATCGGCCCCCTCGTCAGCGCGAAGCAGCGCGACAGCGTGGCGGCCCTGGTCGACGACGCAGTCGCCGCGGGTGCCCGGGTGCGCACCGGCGGCAAGCCGATGGAGGGCGCCGGGTACTTCTTCCAGCCCACCGTGCTCGACGAGGTTCCCGCCGATGCACGGATCGTGGCCGAGGAGATCTTCGGCCCCGTCGCCGCCGTCACCGGTTTCGACACCGAGGCGGAGGCGATCGCCACCGCGAACGACACCGAGTACGGGCTCGCCGCCTACATCTTCACGCAGAGCCTCGACCGGGCGATGCGGGTCGCGGAGGCGCTCGAATCGGGCATGGTCGGCGTCAATCGCGGCGTCGTCTCCGATGTCGCCGCGCCGTTCGGCGGGGTCAAGCAGTCGGGGCTCGGCAGTGAGGGCGGCACGGAGGGCATCGACGAGTACCTCGAGACCAAGTACATCGGTTTCACCGCCTGACGTCGCCCCTCTACCCCGGATCGGACAAGAACCATGCGCATAGTCGTCGGATACCTCGCCACCCCCAGCGGTGAGGACGGACTCGCCCTCGGCGTGCGGCTGGCCCGCAGCCTCGGCGCGCGGCTGGACATCTGCCTCGTCATCCCGCCCGACCGCACGGTGCCGGCGAGGGTCCCCGCCGATCCGGGGTACGAGGACGTGCTCGTGGATCAGGCGCACGCGTGGCTGACGACGGCAATGGAGTCCGTACCCGAGGACATCGAGGCGCAGACACACCTGAGCTTCCACGAGTCGTTGGCGCAGGGCCTGCTCGACGAAACCGCCCGGCTCGGCGCGCACGCGATCGTGATCGGCGCGGCGGGCGACGGACTTGTCGGCCGCCACGCGATCGGCTCCGTCTCCGGCGAACTGCTGCACTCCTCGCCAGTTCCACTCATACTGGCCCCCAAGGGAACTCGGCACTCCAACGCGACGCACGTTCGCGAGGTGACCTGCGCCCTCGGCACCAGGGAGGGCGCCGAGGTGCTGTTGCAGACTGCGCTTCGCGCAAGTCAGCGCATGGACACCCCACTGCGGTTGGTCTCGCTCGTGTCCCTGGGCTCCCACCCACTCTTCGGTCACCGCAGCGATGCCGTCCACGCGAACGAAGCGGCGCTGGTGCACACCCGCGCCAATCTCGAGGTGGCCCGGTCGGTGCTGCCCGACGACTTCCCCATCACCACCCAACTCGCGGACGGCGCCACGGTCGAGTCCGCCGCCAGCAAGCTCGAGTGGCACGACGGGGACCTGATCATGGTCGGCTCGAGCCGACTGGCCCAGCCACACCGACTGTTCCTGGGGTCAACCGCCGCGAAGATGCTGCGGGTGGTCCCGGTACCGATGGTCGTGGTTCCCCAACACGAACCCCTCGACAGTGAGTAGCCACCATGACCCAGACACCGATCACGCCTCCAAAGGTTGACTCCGACAACGGAATCCGGACTCGACAGTCCGAACGCCGGGTGTCCTCGAACGGAGGGCAACAGGCGACGACCGAGCGGGAAGCCGAGACGTCGCCGGGCGGGCTGATCTCGAAGGGCCTGGCAACGGGAACCGTCGGTACGCTGTCCGGCGCGATCCTGGGGATCTCCTCGGTCGCGCCCGGTTACACGCTCACCGCCAGCATCGGTCTGATCGTGGCGGCCGTGGGGCTGAAGATGCCCGCAGTCTTCATCGCAGGCTTCATCCCGATGTTCCTCACCGCGTATGCCTATCGTGAGCTCAACTCCGATTCACCCGACTGCGGTGCCTCGTTCACATGGTCCACCAAGGCATTTGGGCCCTATGTCGGTTGGATGTGTGGGTGGGGCATGGTCATCGCCACCATCATCGTCCTGTCGAATCTCGCGGCCATCGCCGTCCAGTTCTTCTACCTGTTCGTTGCCCGCATCTTCGATGACCCCGGGATAGCCGACCTTTCCGGAAACAAGATCGTCAACGTGCTGACCACGCTGGTGCTGATCGGGTTGGCCACCTGGGTCGCCAGCCGGGGGATCACCACCAGCGAGCGCGTCCAGGCCATCCTGGTCGGATTCCAGATGGTCGTGCTCCTTGCCTTCGTCGGGGTCGCCTTCGCCCACGTCGCCGCCGGGGATGCCCCGGCCCACCTCAGCTTCAGCCTCGACTGGTTCAATCCGCTCACGGGTCTGACGATGGGCGCGTTCGTGATCGGGGTCACCGGCTCGATCTTCGCCTTCTGGGGCTGGGACACCTGCCTGACGCTCGGCGAGGAGTGCAAGGACCCGAAACGGACGCCCGGCCGCGCCGGCATCCTGTGCGTGCTGTCGATCCTGCTGACCTACCTGCTCGTCGCGGTCGCAGTGATGATGTACGCCGGTGTCGGAACCTCCGGCGTCGGCCTCGGCAACCCCGACAATTCCGAGAACGTGTTCGGCGCGCTCGCCGGGCCGGTCTTGGGCCACTGGGGCGGACTGTTCCTGTTCCTCGCGGTACTCACCTCGTCCGTCGCCAGCCTTCAGACGACGTTCTTGCCTGCGGCACGCACGATGCTCGCGATGGGCGCCTACCGCGCTTTCCCCAAGAAGCTCGCCGAGGTCCACCCGCGATTCCTGGTGCCGTCGTACAGCACCGTGGTGGCGGGCGTCGTGACCGCAGTGTTCTACACCGTCGTCACCGTCCTGTCCGAGCGCACGCTGCTGGACACCATCGCCGCGCTCGGCATCATGATCTGCTGGTACTACGGGATCACCGCCTTCGCCTGCGTCTGGTACTTCCGGCACTCGTGGTTCACCAGCATCCGCAACACCGTCTTCAGGCTCCTCTTCCCCCTGCTCGGCGGCATCATGCTGGTCGCCGTGTTCGTGATCTCGATCGGCGAGAGCATGAACCCGGACAACGGGAGTGGCGCGGCGATCGGCGGCATCGGCCTCGTCTTCTACATGGGCTTCGGACTCCTGCTGGTCGGAGCCGCGCTCATGGTGATCATGCGTCTTCGACGGCCCGACTTCTTCCTCGGACGGACGCTGACCCGCGACACCCCCTCATCGGTACGCGAGAGCGATGCGGCGACCGGTGGATGATCGACATGGTGGAACTCGTCGGTAGCGCCGAGCGAACCCACAGCTGATTTCGACAGAGTCCTCACGACCCATGCCCACGAACAGGAAACGTAATTCCCATGGCAGACAAGAAGATCCTGCACAACATCATCGACGGTCGAGTGCAGACCTCCGCCGACGGCGGCATGATGGACATCGTCGATCCGTCGACTGGGGAGGTGTACGCCTCTGCGCCGAATTCCTCTGCCGCGGACGTGAACCAGGCGTTCACCGCGTCCGCGAAGGCCTTCGAGAAGTGGCGTTGGTCGACTCCGAGTGAGCGACAGCAGGCACTGCTGAAGCTCGCCGACGTCATCGAGGACAAGGCGGAGGAACTGGTCGCGATCGAGTGCGAGAACACGGGCAAGCCGCGGGCGCTCACCATGTCGGAGGAGATCCCCCCGATGATCGACCAGATCCGGTTCTTCGCCGGGGCCGCGCGCGTGCTCGAGGGCCGCTCGCAGGGCGAGTACATGCGGGGGTTCACCTCGTCGATCCGCCGCGAGCCGGTAGGACCCGTCGGCCAGGTCGCGCCGTGGAACTATCCGATGATGATGGCGGTCTGGAAGTTCGCCCCGGCGTTGGCAGCCGGATGCACCGTGGTGCTCAAGCCGTCCGACACGACTCCGGCCTCGGCGTTCTGGATGGTGGAGAAGATGCAGGAGATCTTCCCGGCGGGCGTGTGCAACCTGGTGTGTGGCGACCGCGACACCGGGGCGGCGATGACCGCGCATCCGGTGCCGCAGCTCGTGTCGATCACCGGCTCGACCCGTGCGGGCATGGCCGTCGCGAAGAGCGCGGCCGAGGACCTCAAGCGGACCCATCTCGAGCTCGGCGGCAAGGCGCCGGTCGTGGTGTTCAACGACGCCGACATCGACGCCGCCGTCGAGGGCATCACGGCCGCAGGCTATTTCAACGGCGGGCAGGACTGCACCGCGGCAACCCGACTGATCGTCCAGGACGGTATCTACGACGAATTCCTGGCCGCCATGACCGAATCCGTCGCTCGGACCCGGACCGGATACGACCCCGCCGACGAGGACATCGCGTACGGACCGATCAACAACGCCAACCAGATCGACCACGTGTCCGGGCTGGTGTCGCGTGCACCCGAGCATGCCCGGATCCTCGCCGGAGGCAGCCGGCAGGACCGCGCAGGCTATTTCTACGAGCCGACCCTCATCGCCGACCTGCGGCAGGACGACGAGCTGATCCAGACCGAGATCTTCGGCCCGGTGCTGACCGCCCAACGCTTCTCCACCGAGGAGGAGGGACTCGCCTTCGCCAACGGCACCGAGTACGGCCTCGCCTCCTCGGTCTGGACGAAGAACCTCGACGTCGCGGCGCGCATGTCCGCGCGCCTCGACTTCGGCTGCGTCTGGCTCAACACCCACATCCCGCTGGTCGCCGAGATGCCGCACGGCGGATTCAAGCACTCCGGCTACGGCAAGGACCTGTCGATGTACGGCCTGGAGGACTACACGCGGATCAAGCACGTGATGCAGCACCACGGCTTCGAGGGCTGAGCAGGACGCAATCGGCCCCGGGCGGACCCGACCCTCACCGCTCGACCGGCGCCTGGGCAACCAGCCCGGCGACCAGAGCGCGCAGGCCGAATTCGAAGGCCGCGTCCGCCCGGGCCGGATTCGGCACCGAGGTGGCCAACGCCGCCCGCATGGCGTCGTTGGCCTCCGGCACATCCGCCCACACCACCGTCGGCGCGGCCTGGTCCAACGCCGAGCCCAGGACGAAGCTGTCCAGCGCGGTGATCGCGTGCAGCACCTCCCCCGGCTCGAAGCCACCGTCCGAGAATGCCTGCGCCAGTGCGTTGTACATGCCGAACGCGACACCCGTCTGGACCGTGTAGGCGGTGAGCAGGGGGATCAGGCGAGGGTGCTTGGCGTAGCAGCGCCGGTACTCGCGCGCCAACGCCGCCACCGTCTCGCTCCAGAGATCGCGCGGTTCCACAACCACGATCTCGGACATGACCCGTGACCGCATCAGCTCGATGATCTCCGCCCGTCCGGCCACATGGTTGTACAGCGATGACGGCCGGACCCGCAGGCTCTCGGCGAGTCCGGGCATCGTGAAGTCCCCGGCCCTGTCCACCAGCCGCAGGGCGGCGTCGGTGATGATCCCGGCCGACAGGAGTCGCTGCGACGGGCGCGGCATCCCGCCTCCTTCCCATTTCAGGCACGAGGGCCTTGGCGTCCCTGCAATTGCCTCTTGATCGATCGAACCCGATCCACGATACTTAACGAATCCCATTCGTTTTACGGAAAGACCTCCCATGCTGACCATCACGGCCCTGACTCCGCCCGACTCGCCCACCCGCACCCAGGCACCCGACCGTCCCCCGCTGCGCGTCGCCCTGGTCCAGCACCAGTGGCACGACAGCGAGTCGGCGCTGCACGCGGAGCTCACCGACGGCATCGCGGCCGCCGCCGAGCTCGGCGCCGAGGTCGTCTTCCTTCCCGAGCTCACCCTCCGCCGCTATCCCGCAGACGTCGAGGGCGGCGAGAATCCCGGCCGGAATGCGGAGGACCTGCTCACCGGGCCGACCTTCACCTTCGCCGCGAAGGCCGCCGCCGAGCACGGGGTGCTGGTCCATGCCTCGCTGTACGAGCGAAAAGCCGAGGAGGACGGCACCCGTTACGAGGACGGCCTGGGGTTCAACACCGCGATCCTGGTCTCCCCCACCGGCGAACTCCTCGCGCGCACCCGCAAGCTGCACATCCCGGTGACGGCGGGCTACTACGAGGACACCTACTTCCGCGCCGGCCCCGCGACCGACCCGTACCCTGTCCATTCCCCCGCACAGCTCGGCGGCGCGCGCATCGGCATGCCGACCTGCTGGGACGAGTGGTTTCCCGAGGTCGCGCGGGCATACTCGCTCGCGGGGGCCGAGATCCTGGTGTACCCCACCGCGATCGGCTCGGAACCCGACTTCCAGGACTTCGACACACAGCCGCTGTGGCAGCAGGTGATCGTGGGCAACGGGATCGCCAACGGCACGTTCATGATCGTGCCGAACCGATTCGGCAGCGAGGGACTGATCACCTTCTACGGCTCCTCCTTCATCTCCGATCCGTACGGACGCATCCTCGTGCAGGCCCCGCGGGACCAGGCCGCGGTCCTGGTCGCCGATCTCGATCTCGACCAGCGCCGGGACTGGCTGACGCTGTTCCCGTTCCTGGCCACCCGCCGTCCCGACACCTACGGCGTGCTGACCGAGCCCGTCGACCGGTCCGCACCGTTCGGGGGCAACCGATGACCTGGCGCATGCCCGCGGAGGGCGCTCCGCACGAACGGACCTGGATGGCCTATCCCTCCGAGGGTTACTCACTCGGAGACACCGCCGATGAGCAGCACGAGGCGCGATCCACCTGGGCCGCGGTCGCGCACGCCGTCGCCGAGTTCGAACCGGTGACCATGGTCGTCGATCCACGCGAGATCGCGTCCGCGAGGAAGTACCTGTCCGCCGAGATCGAGATCGTCGAGGCACCGCTGAACGACGCGTGGATGCGGGACATGGGGCCGACGTTCGTACGGTCCGAGGACGGGCGACTGGGCGGCGTCGACTGGGTGTTCAACGGTTGGGGTGCACAGGATTGGGCCCGCTGGGACGACGACTCGAAGATCGGCGCCTTCGTCGTCGACCGCTCCGGCGCCGAGCTGATCGACTCGCCGCTCGTCAACGAGGGCGGCGGCATCCAGGTCGACGGGCTGGGCACCGTTCTGGTCACCGAGACCGTGCAGCTCGACCCGGGCCGCAACCCCGACCTGACCAAGGCGGCGGTCGAGGCCGAACTCGCCCGCACCATCGGCGCCTCGAAGGTGGTCTGGCTGCCCCGCGGACTGACGAGGGACCACGAGCGATACGGGACGCGAGGGCACGTGGACATCGTCGCGGCCATCGCCTCCCCCGGCGTCGTACTGGTTCACGACCAGCAGAACCCGGAACACCCGGACCACGAGGTCAGCCGGGCGATCACCGACACCCTCGCGCGGACGACCGACGTCCGGGGCGAGCCGTGGGAGATCGTCCGGGTCCCCGCACCGGCGACGCTGCGCGATGCCGAGGGCTTCGTCGACTACAGCTACATCAACCACTACCTCGTCAACGGCGGCGTCATCGCCTGCAGCTTCGGCGATCCCCACGACGATGCCGCCGCCGGGATCCTCGCCGACGCGTACCCCGGTCGCAAGGTCGTCACCGTCGACGCCCGTCCCCTGTTCGAGCGCGGCGGCGGCATCCACTGCATCACCCAGCACCAGCCGAAGCCCGAAGGATAGGCCGATGGGTACCCACGACGTGGCCTCGGCGCCACGTGATTCGCTCCGATCCGAGCTCCTGGGATGGGACGCGGTCGAGGGGGAACTCCGGCGACGCTGCGCAATCCAGGGCACCTCGGTGCTGATCCTCACCGGCGACGCGGCGACCCGAGACGCCCTGTGCTGGGCCGCAGTTCGTGCCGGTGTGGCTGCGGTATGGCCCAAACCGGGTTCGACATCCACCGAACTCCGCGACGTCATCCTGTCCAGCGACGCCGGGATGATCGTGGCGGATCAGACCCATCGGACGGTGGCAGCCGAAGCCGTTGACCGCCTTCCGCTCGGCGACGTCCGCACACCCGCGATCGTGCCGGCTCCGACCCGGACCCGTGGATCGGCGGACACCGCACACCGGGCCACCGTGACCGACCCGCTCCGGTGGATTCTGCATGCCGACCATTCGCGCCCGATCTGGGCATGGACCTGCGTGCCGGCGGCACCCTCCCCCGCGCCCGGGTCCGAATCGCCGATTCACCTTCACGCCGAGCCAGAACGGTGCACAACGACATGAGCCAACATCTGATCCCGAGTGGAACCACGATCGACCCCGCGCGCGCACGGTCCTGGCTGTTGGTATCGGCGTCCGCCGAGGACCGGTGTGTCCACGCCATCCGGTCGGCCGCCGACGCCGTCATGCTCGACCTCGAAGACGGTGTCGCAGAGGCCGACAAGGCCGGCGCACGAGAATCGGTGACTGCCCTGCTCGAGCACCAGCGGGCGTGGGTGCGGATCAACGACGCCGAGACGCCACACCATCTCCGCGACATCGACGCCGTTCGCGATCTACCTGGACTCGTCGGCGTGGCACTCGCCAAATGCGAGTCCCCGCAGCAACTGGAGGAAACGGCAGCACTGCTTCCCCGGTCCACCCCGATCGTGGCCTTCGTCGAGTCTGCGGGCGCTCTGGAGTCCGTCCGCGAGATCTGCAGGGCCCGAGGAGTGTTCAGACTCGCGTTCGGAATGGGCGACTTCCGCCGTGACATCGACGCCGACGCCCATCCTCGGGCCGTGTCCTATGCCCGCTCACAGCTTGTCGTCGCCAGCCGCGCCGCCGGACTCCCTTCCCCGATCGACGGCCCGACCGGCGTCGGCTCCGGCGAGCACCTCGTCAGGGACAGCGAGATCGCCCGCTCCATCGGAATGTCGGCACGACTGTGCCACACACCGGAGCACGCCGCGCAGGTCAACACCCTGATGGGGCCCTCATCGGCGTCCATCGAGGAGGCACGGCGAACCATCGCGGCGCTCGGGCATGACGGTGCACACGTTTCCACCGGCGCGGATGTGTCACGTCTCGCACTTGCGCACAGAACCCTCAGTCTCGCTGCCGAGTTCAGCCTCACCTGATCCGGAC